>JAJRXL010000297.1 GCA_024276335.1 Bacteroidota bacterium | reverse complement strand
TTAGCTCAGACCCTGGCCCACGTTCTCGATGTGCCCTTCGCCATTGCCGACGCCACGACCTTGACCGAGGCGGGTTACGTGGGCGACGACGTAGAAACCATCCTCGTCAATCTCCTCCAGAATGCCGAGTACAACGTGCAGCGGGCCGAGCGGGGTATCGTGTACATCGATGAGCTGGACAAGATCGCCCGCAAGAGCGAAAATCCATCCATCACCCGCGACGTGTCCGGCGAAGGCGTTCAGCAGGCGTTGTTGAAAATCCTGGAAGGCACCATCGCGGGCGTGCCGCCGAAGGGCGGACGCAAGCATCCCGAGCAGGCCCTGATCAACATCAATACAAAGAATATTCTCTTTATCTGCGGCGGCGCCTTCGTGGACCTCGCGGAAATTGTGCAACGGCGCGTGGGCAAGAACCCTATCGGCTTCAGCGCCGAAATTATCAACAAGAAAGAATACGACGAGGATCTGCTCCTGGCCCAGGTCGAACCCGACGATCTCCGGAAGTACGGGTTAATTCCAGAACTCATCGGCCGCATCCCGGTGGTCGCTGCCCTGCACTCGCTGGGCAAGGAAGCCCTGCTGAAAATCCTGGTCGAACCCAAGAACGCCATCATCAAGCAGTACAAGAAATTGTTCGCCATGGAAGGCGTGTCATTGGAGTTCGATCCTGCAGCCCTCGAATACGTGGTGGAGGAAGCCGTGCAACGCCAGACCGGCGCACGCGCCCTCCGCTCCATCCTGGAAAACCACATGCTGGAGATCATGTACAGCCTTCCTTCGCGCGACGACATCGTCCGCTGCTATATCACGCGAGAGACGCTGGAAAGCGGTGCCGAACCGCTCTTCACTTACGCCAAGAGCAAGAAAACCGCCTGATCGATTCGCGGAATACGCATCATATTGGAATAAAAGAAAAGCAGGTCGACGGACCTGCTTTTCTTCCGATCAATGCACGGCCGGGTTTTACGCCGCGTTTCCGTAATTGCTGGTAAGTCGATCAGGGCACACAACGGGACTTCCTCTGCAATCACGGTTCAGGACGCAGCGATCCCCGTCCCTAGAGGAGGCTAGAACTGCACGGCATTGATTCGATCGAATAGTGTTTCAAAATTACGTATTGTCGCTTCCGGAAGAAGCCGCAGCCCTTTGTCCCGGAGCTGGTTCATGAACGCCTGGGCCGGGTAAATGGCCTGGAACGACGTCGAGTATTTTTCTTCGAAATGCTTTTCCAGCCGGGGAACGATGCGGGGGATGTTCCGGTCGAGCTTGCTGGCCAGGATCGGTTCCTGTACCTGGCTCTTGTACACGTCGTTGACGAGCGCCAGGTAAAACGGTTCCTCGATGAGATCCTCGATGCCCGCTTCCGGCCGATCGAGAATCGAGCCGAGGGGAATGATATTGCCTTGTTTCAACAAGTGTTCCACGAACGCCTGGTCCACGTGGAACCCGAATTGGCGGGTGGAGGGAAGCATGACGATCTTGAGTCGATGCGCAAAGAGCAAGGCGAGGAGGGACGTAATATTGCCGTTGCTTCCCAGCGGGCTGATGGTAAAAGTGTTGCGCAGGTGCGTTTTTCCCGAGGCCCGGAGCAGTTCGTTGAGAGATTGCAGGTACCAGTAATCGGTCAGGTTCTCCACCACGACCGCCGAGACGTCTTCGAACAAGGAGTGGACAGCGGAAAAACTGAACGCCGCCTGGAGCGGGAACAGGGCTTCGGCGTCGCTGGTGTTGAAATCGGTCCGTACGATGGTGCCGTTACTGCTCTCTTCCACGATCCGGATGTCCGTCAGGTTGTGTGTATCCAGCATGAAGGGCGAATGGGTGGTGTAGATAATCTGGTTCGTCTTGGAAAGGCTGTCGAAAACACGGATCAGGTCCGCCTGGGCCGACGCATGGAGATTGATGCCCGGCTCGTCAAGCAGGAGGATGGTGTTCGAGTACTGCCCGTTGCTTTCCTGCATGAACACGGTGAAAAAACTGAAAAACCAGATGAACCCGCGCGACCGCTCGTCGAAATTAATGGAGACCCTGTTCTTCAGATCGCGGATCATGATGGAAAGCACGTCGTTGTCGAGCTTGAACTGCGTTTCATATTCCGACTGGCTCCAGTATTCCGCGACCTTGTCCGTAACGGCGATGGACGCGGCTTCCATTTTGATCTGGCGATCCTCGAAGGAGGAACGGATATCGTCGGGCACGAGGTCTTCCAGCGTGATCCCGGCGAGGTCGCACAAAGTGAGAAACGTCCGGTCGGCCTTTGAGAGCCTGCGCTCGCGCTTCCGCTGGATGATGTCGTTGATGTAGATGGTCCCGTTGAGCGTCGAGTACTCGTCAAAATAAATGAACCGGGGGATACGCTTGAAAAGCTGGGTGTCGAAGATGTACTTGGTGATGCCGATACGGAAGCGATTGCGCAATGTCGTCGCCAGCTTTTCGATCTTTTCTTTCAAGGCGGGATTGTCGGTGGATTCCTTGACGCTGTTCAGGGTCGCGATGCATTGGGCCACATCGCCGTACGAAAGGCTTTTCTTGGCCAGCTCCGGTATGTGCGCGCTCACGAATTCACGGAGAAACTGCTCTTCGTCCACGGCATATTCGAAGGTCCGCGAATTGTCGTAGTGCTTGTGTACAACCACTTCTTTCGAGGTGAGGCACTTGACACCGAATGCCGCGTTGATCTCCGCTGTTTCCTTCCGGTTGAGGATGAAACGCGCCGAAACCACCATTCGTTTTTCCTTGTCCCGGTCCGCGGCGTATTGGTCCCGTGGATATTCTTTGATAATGTTGAAATACGAATCTTCTTCGTTGTACGGATTCAGCCGGTGTAAAGCCCGTAGAAACGAAGTCTTGCCGGACTCGTTCTTCCCTACCAGCGCCGTCATCCGGTTTATCCGAACCCATCCCGAGTCTTTGATCCTCTTGTATCGCTGGATTCGAACTGCGTCAAGTAACATCGTGAGCCTCCTCTACATCATCCGTGAAAAAACTTCAGTGTGTGCCCCGTTCTTTAACATACACAGCTTGAATATAGATGCAGCATCAACAGGAATCCACGTTTTTTTTATTTTCTTGTGCAGAAATTACATTTATTGGCCTCTACACACCGGTAGATGTGGTTGTAGAGAAAAAATTTCTTCAATTGGATG
This sequence comes from Bacteroidota bacterium, assembly GCA_024276335.1. GTDB lineage: Bacteria > Bacteroidota > Ignavibacteria > SZUA-365 > JAADGX01 > JAADGX01. The sequence continues at coordinate 5,415 of JAJRXL010000297.1, read as the reverse complement.
AAATTTTTTCTCCACGGTAAGGATTACCTGGAAAATGGAAGCAGGAAAACGTGCGGTCGGGCCTAAAGGCCCAGGAATGCGATGGCGAGGCCACACAGGAATATCGATGAACCGGCAAGGGCATGGCTGAAGCGGTTCAGCTTCCGCCAGGGCAAAAACTGAAGCCCGGTGGTCGCCAGTATGACCATCCCCAGCATCGTGGAGATGGTCACCACGCCAAAAACCACCCCAACGTACACCACGGCCCACGCGCTCTCGGTCGCCGCCGGGTACATCAGGAGGGGGATCAGGGGTTCACAGGGCCCGAGCACAAAGATGGTAAACAGCACCCAGGGCGTTATGGAAACGCGCTCCTGCTCGTGCACGTGTGTGTGATCTTTCTGGTGGGTATGTTCGTGCTCATGGTCGTGGCCGTCCAGATGGTGGTGCAGATGGGTATGGGGCTTGTTGCGGTATGCCCTGCGAAACCCCCAGGCGGCATAGACCAGCCCGAAAGCAATGAGTCCCCAGGCGGCAAGATCTCCCCGGTGCGCCTCGATCAACTCCAACCTGGAAACCCCTATTCCCAGAGCGATGCCTACCAGGCCCAGGACCACCGAGCTTCCGACGTGGCCCACACCGCACGCGATGGTAATCCAGGTCGTCTTCGCCCGCGACCAGTTACGGGCCTTGGCCATAACGATGAACGGCAGGTAATGATCGGGACCGGTTATGGTATGAAAAAAACCGATCGAGGCGGCAGTGACCATCAGGATGGTGAGCTCTTCGGACATTATCTGTAGCTGGTAATGAGTGAAAAAGTGTCGCGTTTCGCGCTTCGATTCTTCTACCGGGAAAATACGATAAATTGATCGTTCCTGCCAGAAATATCTTGCGCCGTAATGAAACCGTCGGCAAATCATCTGACGCGAAGGTGTTGCCGCTTAGCTCCGGGTGCTCAACCCGGCGGCCAGTGCATGTGCCTGCCGCCAAGAAGATGGAGGTGGAGATGATCGACCGTCTGTCCCCCTTGGCGCTTGCAATTGAACACCAGTCGGTAGCCCTGTTGCAAGTCAAGCTTTTCAGCGAGCGCTTTCGCCAACAGGATCATCCTGCCGACGAGCGGTATGTCGTCTTCCTCGAGGTCGTCAACAGTGGGAATGGGCTTTCGTGGAACAATGAGTACGTGAACGGGAGCCTGGGGAAAAGCATCGTGGAACGCCACGAGTTCCCCGTCTTCGTACACGAAGCGAGCGGGAAGTTCCCGGTTGATGATGCGCTGAAAAATCGTCTGGTTACTCATGGAGCAGGTCCGTACGGTGTGCGAAGAGATTGAAGGTTTTGTATCTTGCCGTGGAATGATTATCGATCAACAATATCGTTTCCATTTGTTGTTCCATTAATATAGCGATGACAATGAAGACAAACGAGAGAACGGTTGCCACCGAAAACGCCCCTGCGGCCATTGGGCCATACAGCCAGGGCGTCAGGGCGGGCGACATGCTCTTCGTGTCCGGGCAACTTGGGCTGGATCCCGCCAGCGGCGCGTTCGCAGCCGATGACATCGCCGGACAGACGCGGCAGGCGCTCACCAACATGCGGGCGATCCTGGAAGCGGGTGGTTTCACCCTGCGGGACGTCGCGCGCTGCACCGTGTTCCTCAAGTCCATGGATGATTTCGTGGCTATGAACAAGGTGTACGCGGAATTCTTCCCTTCTGCTCCTCCCAGCCGCGCGGCAGTGGAAGTAAGCCGTTTGCCCAAAGATGCCCTGGTGGAGATCACCTGTATCGCGGTGCGGTAAGCGGTATTCAGAGGAGCGTACGGGAAAAATGCCCGGAGATTGAAATCCCGCGGCACTCCCGATTCCGGAAATCGAAGAGTACTCGAAGAGTAAATGAAACCGGGACGTCGATTATTTCTTGATGATGTCCGGCGTTAGCAAGGCCCGCGCTTCCGGGCTCATCTCGTACGCCAACTGCTCGATGGTTTTTTTCTTGACCAACGTCTTTATCTCTTCCCTGATGCGTTTCCACTCATTATGCATGGGGCAGGCGGTATCATCCTCGCATGGTTTAAAACCCAGAATACATTGCTCGTAGTCAAATTCGCCGTCGATAACGTGGACAATATCATCCAGTGTCGCTTCCCTTCCCTTGTCCGACATGGCGAATCCGCCGGTCGGACCCTTTGTGGACTTCAGAAACCCCTGCTTGCTCAGCGTTTGTAAAATCTTGCTGAGAAAAGAAGCCGGGAGTTCAAGATCCTGGGCAATATCCTTTACCAGAATGTTCTGGCCTTCTTCCTGGTTGGTAGCAATGTACAGGATCGCTTGAATCGAGTACTGAGCTGTTTTTGAATAGAGCACGTGGATACCTCTATAATGACTGTAGTGATTGTAATGACTTAAGAAAATGGATAAACGGACAAACCTACCTTTAATCCCGGAAAAATTTACATCTCAAATTACCATTTGTCAAGTATTAGAAGAAGTTTTTTTCGGGTAAAAGTTATTATCCCCCATACGCGGGAAAAAGGTCGTTTTTCGGGGATGCGAATCCGGAAATGTTTCCCGGCGTAATTCAGCGGAATCGGACGTGGAGAAGAAAGGAAGGACGCAGTTCGACTCCGCTCACCGCCACCTACCTCTAGCGGGATCGGGCAAGGGGAAGAACGAGACAGTTGAGACCGCCGTTCGCCCGGACGTATTCGCTGGCGTCGATAACCAGTGCCTTTACGCCATGTTGCGCAAGCGTCTCGACGGTCGGGGATTGGCTGGCATCGGCAAGGACCAGCCGAGGAGCCATACAGATCACGTTTGCGGATATGAACGAAGGGTCCGGCACCGCGATGGTTCTAAAACCCGCGAATACTTCACGGTCGATGGAAATCTCGCGGTGGAGGATCGTCTCCGGGTCAACCATGCTCATGAATCCTCCCAAGTGGAGATGGGGAGATGGAACCGGCACCACACGCACGGAAAAACCGATGAGCTCTAGCAATTCCTGTGCCTGGAGCGCTCCTTCCCGGTTGGTACGGCGGGAATGCCCCACGAACGCGGTGCTCCCGGCCAGGATGATGTCACCGCCTTCCGCCGTGCCCGGCGGTTCGATGCACCCGAGTTCGGGGACTCCCTCCCGGCGGAGATAATCGGCGACGGCCTCGTCCTCGCCACGGCGCGTGGCCAAACCCATGCGAAGGGCGATGAATCCTTCATGGGTCATGGCCGCGGTGTCGCGCAGGAAGATGGAATTCGGGAAACCGGGCATCTGGGGAATCACCACGACCTCGGAGCCGTGTTTTTCAAGAACTTCTTTCAGCGCGTGGAATTGCCGGCGGATGGCTTCATGATTAATCCAACCGCCGAAGTTGTGCCTCCGCAGTGAGAATACGCGCGCCCGTTCCGGCCGGGGTTCCGCAAGCAGGACTTTCTCAAGCGTGTTTCCTTCGTTCCACATGTCACCGTTCTCCCGGTTTGGATTTACCTTGTTTGTCCAGGAGCAAATCGGCGTAGGAAACGGGCACCGCGCGCGCGATGTCCAGGCCCAGGTGCGCCGCCAGTTCCCGCACTCGCCTGGCAGCAATTTGCTCGTCCTCGTCTTCGAAAACCACCTCCTCGATTTCAATAAACGAACCCAGCTCTTCGACCTCGTCGATGTGAATACGCGTTGAACCGAGCAGGTACAGGCTCCGGGTCTTGGCTACGGTGACCTTAACACCCAACGCAGATGCCAGGAGAGCGCGCATTCCGTCGGGGTCCGGCTCCGGTGTAATCCGGTAAAGGCTCGCACGCGCACCGTCCGTATCGGCGCGTCGATAGAAAATGACCTCACCCCACTCGCCTTCCACCTCCCGGAGCTTCAACCTTCCGGAAGGGACGTGGAAATACGTGTCGCGCTGGCGACGCCGCCACCGGAACGACGCCGCCAGATCGCGGGCGCGCCGCTCGACCTCGGCAGGGTCTGAACACGGGATCTTGCATTCGATGTTTTTGCGCATTGTACTTAGTTCATGGTTGAAGAACGCGACCAGCTTTCTCCCGAACCGGAATCTCTCGGGGTTGTGAGAGCTGTGCGCTTTAAAGTATATTATTAATTTACTGAAGAAAACCAATGGCTGACCAGAAACGCGCCTGCACATACGATCCGCTGACCGAGCTCATGGCTTACTATGCCGGGGAAACACCGGCCGAAACCACTGCCGTGAAGCGCGAGGAACTAACCGTCGAGGAGCGGCTGAAGCAGCGCATCATCGACGGGGACCGGTCCGGGATCGAGGACGACTTGAAACAGGCGATGGAAAAATACACGCCCCTGGAAATCATCAACACCATACTCCTGGAAGGGATGAAAGTCGTCGGCGAGCTGTTCGGTTCGGGGGAAATGCAGCTCCCGTTCGTGCTCCAGTCCGCGGAGACCATGAAGACCGCCGTCCGGTTCCTGGAACCCCACATGGATCGGGTGGGAGCTGCGAATAAAGGCGTCATGGTACTGGCCACAGTCAAGGGCGACGTGCACGACATCGGGAAGAACCTCGTTGACATCATTCTCACCAACAACGGCTTCCACGTCATAAACCTGGGCATCAAGGTGTCCGTCGAGCAGATGATGAACGAGGCGCGGGAGCACGGCGCCGACGCTATCGGCATGAGCGGCCTACTGGTCAAGTCCACGGTCATCATGAAGCAGAACGTGGAAGTTATGAAGGAGCGGGGAATGACCGTGCCCGTGGTCCTCGGCGGGGCCGCCCTCAACCGGAGATTCGTGAACGAGGAAATCGCACCCGTGTATGAAGGCCCGGTGCGCTTCGCCCGCGACGCCTTCGACGGGTTACGGTTCATGGAAGAGCTGGCCGCGGGCGAGTTGGAAAGCTCTTCGGAGGCAACACCGCTCCCACGAAAAGAAAAAGTGCCTTCTCCCGCCGCCGTCGAATCGAAATCCGCGAAAAATGAAACGGCGCAGGCGCGCTCCGCGGTGTCGTCCGAAGTGCCGGTCCCCACGCCGCCGTTCCTCGGTTCGAAAATCGTGGAGGACATCTCCCTGGACACGGTATTCGCATACCTGAACGAAACTGCGCTCGTGCGTGGACAGTGGCAGGTACGGAAAGGCAAGCGCAGCGAGGATGAATACCGGGAATTCGTGGACCGGGAAATCCGCCCCCGCCTGCGCGAGCTCCAAGAGCAATGTAAGCGCGAGAACTTGTTGCGACCCGCCGTCGTGTACGGCTACTTTCCCGTCAAGTCGAGCGGCGACGAGCTTATCGTGTATCGTCCATCCTCGCTGGCGGAAGCGGATGCAGCGGGCTCCTGGCCTCGGTACGAGGAGAGGACGCTGGTGGAATGGTTTCGCTTCACATTCCCGCGCCAACCTGGAGGGCGCCGTTTGTGCATCGCCGATTTCTTCCGGACGGTGGACAGCAACGTCTTCGACGTGCTGGG
>JAJRXL010000296.1 GCA_024276335.1 Bacteroidota bacterium | reverse complement strand
CGTCCACAAGGTCGTAATAGATTACCGTGCTCACATCGTAGGAACCGGCTTTCTCATAGGCCGGGGTGTTATCCTGCTCATAATCACCTGGCGTAGTCGAACATGAAGCAAGCGCGATGATCACACAAAAAATGGCAGTACTGATCACCCGGATATGCCAGTTCGATTCGTGTATCATTAAAGCACGGCGTGCGCGTGATTGGTTTTCAATGCGTGTTGGATTTGTTCTCATGTCTTTACTTCCACAGGGCGTAATAAATCGCCATCAACCCGGAGAAGATCGCGCTTCCCAGAAATCGCCGGCGCAAGGGCAGCTTCACCTGTATGATGTAATTGCCCAGCGCGGAGAGGGGGATATTGATCAGCCATGAGAGAGCGCCGGTCTTCAACAGGCCCCATCCCACGGCATCCCACTGGCCGGAAAACAGGGAAAGAAAAAGTAAGTGGCGGGCAATCCACAAGGGGTTGAAGTAGAGCAAGGCCAGTCCCGTGCGGCCCCATGCACGCGCGAGGTCCGACGGAGCTGCCGCCGTTCTCCGGTCTATCCAGTTGAAGTAGTTGGGAATCTCGAACGCGTACACCGTCCCTCCCAATGCCATGACTCCTAGCAATCGCCATACAACGAACTCATCCAGGAGCAGGGCCGCGACCGTATCGCCGGCGGCGTAAATAATTATCCCGCTGATAATATCCCGGCGCTCATACTGAAAAGTCACGGCGATTCCGGTGCGTGGAGAAACATGAGCGTTTTTTCACACGTGATCGGTGCGGGAAGAAACGGGTCGCGGTCACTGCGAAAGGCTCGCAGCGCGTTCACGAGCGCAAAGTATCCGCCGATGCCGTACATGAACGGTGGTTCCCCGATAGCCTTGCTCTGAAGAACGGCACGGGGATTGTCCGCATCTTCCAGGAACACGACTTCAAAATCGCGCGGTGCGGCGTGCAGGTCCGGCACCTTGTACGTGGTCATGGAATCGGTGAGCAATGTTCCATCATTTTCGTATATAACCTCCTCCAGTGTCATCCATCCCAGGCCCTGCACGATGGCGCCCTCGGCCTGCCCGCGATCGATGACAGTGTCGAAACTGCGCCCGGCGTCGTGGACGATCCGCACGGAATCGATGGTGTACGTACCCCGCAGGCAATCCACCGTCGCTTCGATTATGGACGCGCCGTACACGTGGTAAGCGAACGGCTCGCCTTTTCTGGCTTTCTCGTCGAAATGCAGGCCCGGCGTGGCGTAGAGAGCCTGTGCGGAAAGATTGACCTGGCGGCGATATGCTTCCTGTACCAGGTCCCGCCAGGATGTTCCGGTATTCGTGTCACCCCGGTGGACCCGGCCGTCCCGGATACTGAAATCCTCTGGTTCACCTTCGTGCGAAAGGGACGCGACCTGCCGGAGGCGTTGCAGGATGGCCCGGCAAGCCATGCGCACGGCCATGCCGTTGAGATCCGTGCCCGTGCTGGCCGCAGTCGGCGAGGTGTTGGCCACACGGGTAGTGTTCGTGCTTTCAATGAACGCCCACTCCTCGGGAATCCCCAGTGTCACTGCCGCGATACGCCGCAGCTTGGTATTGATGCCCTGTCCCATTTCGACCCCCGCGGTGCTGACGCTGACCGTCCCGTCAGTGTACACGTGAACCAGCGCCCCCGTCTGGTTGAGCAGGGTCTTCGTAAACGAAATGCCGAAGCAGACGGGCATGACCGACAGCCCCTTTTTGTGGATGCGATTGATTGCATTGAACGAGCGGATTT
>JAJRXL010000005.1 GCA_024276335.1 Bacteroidota bacterium | reverse complement strand
GAAAGGACGCAGCATGACTGTCGTGCGGAGGTTGAACGACGAGGAGCGCGTTGTGGAAATTGCGAAGCTATTCAGCGGCGATACCGTCAGCGAATCAAGCCTGGAGAGCGCCCGGGAACTTATCCGGGAAAGGAGTGAAAAGTGAACGGGGGATTCCGGATTTTCGATTTTGGATTTGGCGCTACCGGAGGGGCTCTACGTTCCATCGAGGACAGGGAACGGTGAATGGGTTGAACCTTCGAACGTTTTCCTTCGTGGTCTTCCGCCTCCACAAAGCTCCGGCGGACAGGTTGCGCCTTCTTTGGGGACGTGGTGGTTAAAAACAGCTCGGGGTTCGCCTTTCCCCGGAAGGAGGCGCTGCGTGGCGACAACTATCCTGACAATGGGGGTAATTAAACCGCTAAGAGCGCTTTACGCCGAGGGTGCGGAGAATATGGAGATTGCTTCATCCGCCTGCGGCGGGTTCGCAATGACAAGGAAACGAATTCGGCAATTCGATAATTCGTCAATTCAGGATCAGGTACAAAGAGCGAGACAAATAATGGTCGGGATTTGGAAATCCCTCCTACAGCTTCTCGTCCACTAATTCAAAGATCAATTCAGCATTAAGCATTGCTCTTCCGGGCTTCGTCATTAAAAAAACCATACGGAAATCCCCCTCCCTGTTTTCTCTAGATCAATTTTCGCATATTCAGGGCAGGTGAAAAACGCGTTGCCAAGGGATCGCGTTTGCGGATCATCACAAATCGTATGGGATCAGGAAATGTCATTAATGCTCTATAATACGCTCACGCGTCGAAAGGAAAGGTTCGAACCTCTGGAGGAAGGGAAGGTGCGAATGTACACCTGCGGTCCCACCGTGTACGATTACTTCCATATCGGCAACGCCCGCTCCTTCGTGGTGGCGGACGTGATTCGCCGCTACCTCGAGTATGCGGGTTACGACGTGACGTTCGTCATGAACATCACCGATATTGACGACAAGATCATCAACCGGGCGGCGGAGAAAGGTGTCGAAGCGAGCGAGATAGCCAGGGAATTCACCGAGGCCTTTTTCCAGGATATCGAGGCGCTGGGTGTGCGTCCCGCCGACGTGTACCCGAAGGCAACGGAGACCATCGAGGACATCGTGCGGCACGTGGAGGGCCTCGTGGAATCCGGGGCGGCTTACGTGGTGGACGGCGACGTGTACTTCAGGGTGGAAGCCTTCCCGGAGTACGGCAAGCTGAGCGGGAAGAACCTGGAGGAGCTGGTGGCCGGGGCACGGGTGGAGAAGGACGAGCGGAAGCAAAACCCCGCGGATTTCGCCCTCTGGAAAGCCGCCAAACCGGGAGAGCCTTCCTGGGAATCGCCCTGGGGCCTGGGACGACCGGGTTGGCACATCGAGTGCTCGGTCATGTCGCAGAAATACCTGAGAGAGACCTTCGACATTCACGCCGGGGGAAACGACCTCATCTTTCCGCACCACGAGAACGAGATTGCCCAGAGCGAAGCCCTGACCGGGAAGCAGTTCGTGCGCTACTGGCTGCATTTCGGTTTCTTGCGCATCAACGAGGAAAAAATGTCCAAGTCGCTGGGCAATTTCATCACCGCCCGGGAAGCCTTGAATAAGTGGCCCGCCTACGGCATCCGGTTCTTCTTCCTCCAGACCCACTACCGCAGCCCCCTGAACCTGCTGCCCGAAGGTATCGAAGGGGCGGTGAAGGGGGCCGCGAAGTTCCGCGCGTTCCGGGATGAGCTGGACGCGATGAGCGAGGGCGCCCGGTCGTTCGACGCGGAGCCTTACCGGGAGAGATTCGCCCGGGCCATGAACGATGACTTCAACACGCCGGCCGCGCTGGGTGTGCTGTTCGATCTCATGCACGACGTTCGCACCGCAGCCGCGGATGGTGGAATCGACCGGCCGTCCAACGACGCTGTCCGCGATTTTTTCGACCGCACCGTGGACGGTGTGTTCGGCATCCTGCCTCCGCCGCAAGAAGCGTTGCCCGGAGCCGATAACGCTCTTGTCGGCGATCTCGTGCAGATTCTTATCGACGTCCGCAACGACCTGCGCAAGGAGCGGAATTTCGCCCTTGCCGACCGCATTCGCGACGCTTTGGCGGCCGCGGGCGTGACACTGAAAGACGGCAAGGACGGCACCGCCTGGTCGTATTCTCCACCCGAGTCCACAAATCGAGGGTAGTTTATGTCCAATCCCATCCTGTGGCGCAACCTGTTACGCCCGAAGAAAGCGGAATCCCTGCTCAACGTGCTCCGCAACGTGCCCATCTTCGAAGACCTCAATCGCTCAGAGTTAAAGTCCATCGAGCGAATCCTCCACCGCCGAAGCTACCGCCGGGGGGAGTACATCTTCCGGGAGGGTGAGACCGGCCTGGGCATGTACATCGTGGAGGAAGGCGCGGTGGCCATCACGGTGGGCGAACCCGGCCACGAAAAGGAAATCAGCTTGCTGCGCAACGGGGAATTTTTCGGGGAAATGGCGCTGCTGCACGAGGATCCCCGGTCCGCCAACGCCGTGGCCCGGGTGGATACGGTAGTGCTGGGATTCTTCCAACCCGACCTGTTGCAGTTACTGGAAACCAACCCCCGCCTCGGTGTGTCCGTGGTCATGCGCCTGGCACGTATCATTGCCGAGCGCTTGCAGCACCTGTTGCACGAAAACAAGCAATTACAGGAACGCCTTGACGAGCTGGAACGAAGCCGGTGAACGAACTCTCGCTTACAACCAAGATTCTGCTGTTCATCCTGTTCCTGCTGTTGCTGGTCATCGGCTGGTACCTGCTCAACGTTGCAGGGAGCATCATTTCCATCTTCCTGGTAGCCCTCGTGATCTCCTTCCTGCTCGCGCCGTCGGTGGACACGCTGGAGGGGATCGGTGTGCCCCGCTTGTTGGGCACGATCGTGATGTTCGTCCTGTTCTTCAGCCTCGTGAGCGCCATCTTATATACCGTTACGCCCATTATTTACGAGGAAGCAATCCGGGTGCAGCACAAAATCAGCGTGGGTGCCTTGCGCAACGCCATCCAGCAGGTGGAGGCGACCGTGAACGAACAGCTTCGCATCCTCGGCGCCGTGGAGTGGAAGCTGGCCCCGTACCTGGAAAACGTGTTCAGCGCGGCCCTCTCCAATGTCCTGGGCGTGGCTTCTGGCGTTGTGTACTCGGTCATCTACGTGTTCATGGTGGTGTTCGCCACGTTCTTCCTGCTGAAAGACGGCCGGCGGATCAAGAAGAGCCTTATCAGCGCGGTGCCTAACCGCTTCTTCGAGATGACGCTTTCCATCATTCACAAGATCGAGTGGTCCCTTGGCGCATACCTTCGCGGAATTCTCCTGGACGCTTTCGTTATCGGCCTGTTGTCCACGTTCGCCATGTGGCTCATCGGCGTGCCGAATTTCGTCCTGGTGGGATTCGCGGCCGGTATGTTCAACCTTGTTCCCTACCTGGGACCTCCAACGGGAGCCTTGCTGGCCATTATTATCAGTGTGGTATCGATAGGTACGTGGGAAAAAACTATCCCCATCATCCTGGCTTTCATCGCCCTGCGCCTGGTTGATGATTTCGTTGTACAACCCATGACCATTTCCAAGAGCGTTCGCATGCATCCGCTGGTGGTGATTTTCGCCATCCTGGCGGGGGGGCAGTTCTTCGGTATTCTCGGGATGCTGTTCGCGGTTCCGGCGGTGGGCGTTTTCAACGTCATATTCAGTGAATTTTACCACGGTATCCAGCGATACCGTCCGATATAAACCATTCAGCGTACGCTGTACGTTACACCTTGCGAGGAAAGTAATTATGCCAACCCGGAGAGAGTTTCTGATAACCGGCGGCATCGGCCTGGGGGCCGTGGTCGTCGGTAAACATACCGCGACCGCCTTGCCTTCCGCTCGTACGGCACCGGTCGTGATTTCCACCTGGCCGCACGGCATACCGGCCAACGAAGCCGCCTGGAAAGTGCTTGCCGCGGGCGGGTATGCCCTAGACGCCGTCGAAGCGGGAGTGCGCGTCCCCGAAGGTGATCCCGAAGTCATGTCCGTGGGCTACGGCGGCCTGCCCGACGAGGATGGGGTGGTCACCCTGGACTCATGCATCATGGACGAGAAATGGCGGTGCGGCGCCGTCGCGTTCGTTCGGAATTTCAAACACCCGGTATCCGTTGCCCGCAAAGTGATGGAGCGGACCCGGCACATCCTGCTGGTGGGCGAGGGCGCGGAGAAATTTGCCCGCATGATGGGTTTCCGGGAAGAGAACCTCCTTACCGAGAAGGCTCGTCGGCGCTGGCTCCGCTGGAAGGCAAACCTGAGTGAAAAGGACAACCTGCTCCCCGCCGCCAAGGGCAACCACGATACCATCGGTATGGTGGCGCTGGATACGCAATACCGCCTGGCAGGTGCCTGCACGACCAGCGGCCTTTCGAACAAGCTCCACGGCCGGGTGGGGGATTCGCCCATTATCGGCGCCGGGTTGTACGTGGACGGTGAAGTGGGCGGGGCAAGCGCCACCGGCGTGGGAGAAGCAGTGATCCGGACGGCGGGCAGCTTCCTTATCGTCGAGAAGATGCGGGAAGGAATGAGTCCGCAGGAGGCGTGCGAGGAAGCCATCCGCCGCGTCGTGAAAATGAATCCGGACAATCCCCACGTCGCCTTTATCGCGCTGGACAAGGACGGGAACGTCGGCGCAGCGACGAACTACGATAAGTTCCAATACGCCCTGTACCGCGACGGGACAAATTCCCTTCACACCGTGTCATCTATCCGTTGAGCGTGATTCGAGACCGGTGACGTCCCCGCACCGACACGGCCGCGCTGAAACCCCCGTTCCCCCTTCCGACAACGCTCCCGCCGCGCGCGTCGCCAGGGTTTTCCTCCTCGTGCTGGTTGCGACATACGTCACGGCTTCCTTTTTCCCTGACCGGCGGGTCTGGGGCGTCCACGTGCTGGCCTTTCTGCCCGAAGTTGCCCGATGGACGGTCGTAGTGATCATGGTTCTTCTCGTTACCCGTGGTGTCCAGCAACGGTTGGAAAGAATGTTTGTCGCCTATTCCCGGGTGAAGCCGGGGACGAGGACGTGGATTTACGGAGGGTTTGTCCTGGCCTGGGCGGCGGCGTTCTGGTTCTTCCGGGTGCGCACGTTCTTCCTCGGGGACGGCGCGGTGTACCTGTCCGAGATTTTCCGCCTGCGGAACCATCTCCCGTTTTCGCGCGAGATGCTCCTCGCGCCCTCCTCCGCGCCGCTTACCGGCGCCCTCCATGCGGGATTCGCAAGCTTGTTGGGTACGACCGCCCCGGACAGCATCCTTTCGGACGCGCGGTTTACGTTCTGGGTTGTCGGGTTGATCGCGGGCGTGTCCGCGCTCTGGATCATCCGGTGGTTCACACTGCGGTGGACGGGGGACGGCGCGGAACGGTTCGCCGCCGGGTTCATCCTGGGCCTGGTCCCGGGCGCGATCTTTTTCTTCGGCTACATCGAGTACTACGCTCCCGTGTACTGTGTCCTGCTCGCGTACTTCGCCGCCTGCCTCCTGGCCGCGCGCCGGGAACTGCCCACGTGGATTCCCGCTCTCTTACTACTGTTGGCTTCTGCGTTTCATTTCATGGCACTGGCAGGCTTGCCCGCGCTGCTCATCCTGGCAGCGGGCAGGAAGAAGAAGGATGTCGATTGCCCGCGTTCAACGGTGTTGCGGGTCCTGGCCGGAGTGGCGCTGGTGCTGGCCGCGGCAGGCGCGTGGTACTTCCTGTCCGACGTTTACAGGACGGGCAGCAGGAACGTCATTTCGCTCTATCCCTTTGCCACGCCCGGTGGATGGCAACGCTACACGCTGTTATCGAGAGAACACCTGGTTGACCTTGTCAATGTCTTTCTCCTCGTTGCCGGGCCTGCGATTGCAGGGGTGCTGGTGCTTGCCCGCACAGTGCATTGGCGGAACCGCGCAGTCTTGGTTGCGGCCGTCAACGCTTTCTTCTTTTCCTGCATCACGATTTTCGGCTACGCTTCGTTCGGTCTCGCCCGCGACTGGGACATCAGCGCACCCACGGGCCTCGCGCTGGCGTTTGTGCTCATCGCCGGGGCCCATTCCGCCCGTCGACAGGCGAAGGCGAGAAACGTTCT
>JAJRXL010000031.1 GCA_024276335.1 Bacteroidota bacterium | reverse complement strand
CGCAAGTGGGGAGCATACTGGCGGCGTGGGAGCATCTTCTCCACTCAGCAACGACGAAGAATTTAGAAAATTGCAGCAATGGTTTCTGGAAGAAGGAACGGAAAACGTAAAGGAACTCGCGGAAGAGATACTTGCGCTTGAATTCGACTCGTCCGAAGAGCGTTTGAATTCGATCTTTCGAGCGTTTCATAATCTAAAAGGCAGCGGTGGTTCGTATCTCTTCCCTCTTATCAGCAAGGTGGCTCACAAGCTCGAATCGTTTACTGCATCGATCGGAAAACGCGCCTCAGACGTTACCCCAGCGGATATAGACCGGTTGCTCAAAGGGGTCGATATCCTTGGTTCAGTGTTTGCCCTGTGCAGGGAAGGTCGGCAAAAGGAGCTTCACGGTGACAATATTGAACGGGAGCTCACCGCCATCCTGGAGAAAGGGAATGGAAAACCCCCGGGTAATGAAGCGCTTGCCCAGCAAGGTTCCGGGCAACCGTCGCACGTGGAGAACCGGTCCACGATTTTGCGCGCGGCGCCGGAAAGTATCCGGGTTAAAATCAGCAAATTGGATTTTATCGCCGGTTCATCGGTCGAACTGTCAATTGCGCACCGACTTGAAGAAAAGCTCGTGGCGGAGTTAGCCGCAGTCATCCGCCGGTCCAGTGAGCAATACTGGACCTGGCAGGGGTTGATCCATGATCTGGAAGCAAAACTTACGAATGGTGTTGGGGGCGAATTGCGAAACCGTATCCAGGAATTTTCAAAAACCCTTTCGAGGACTGAAGATGACCTTTCCCGGATTCTCCAAAAGCTTGATCGGAATTCATCATATCGTTCGAGTATTGCAAAGGAACTCAGCCGCGAAGCCCTAAACTTGCAACTGTATCCCTTTTCCGTGGTCGTGAACACCCTGGCCCGCACCCTTCGTGACCTTGCCCGCTCGCAAAACAAACAGGTCGTGCTTGAGTTATCGGGAACGGAAGTGGAAATGGATCGGAAAATCGTCGAGGCATTGAAAGATCCTCTTGTTCATCTTCTCCGCAATGCGGTGGATCATGGATTGGAGGGAACCTCCGAACGTATCGCCGCTGGAAAGACCGAAACCGGGACTATCTTTATTTCCGTTCAGCTTCGCGGAGATTCGTTCGTCATTACTTTCCAGGACGACGGACGGGGATTGGAATTGGAAAAGATAAAGGAAACGGCGATCGCACGCGGTCTGGCAACGCGGGAGGAAATACAGCGCATGGTGCCGGAACAAATTTACGAGTACATTTTCATGCCCGGATTTTCCACCAGGGATATGGTCACCGATGTTTCGGGGCGCGGCGTGGGAATGGACGTGGTGATGACCAACATCAAGCAGCTCGGCGGGGAAGTCTACGTCGAATCGGTATTAGGAATGGGAACAACGTTTCAGCTCATCGTTCCCACGTCCCTGACGTTATCCAAGGTTATGATTGTCAGCGTGGAGGGAAAGAAATTTTCCTTGCCCATCGGCAGCATTGAAAAAGTTGTCTTGCTGAGAGATCAGGAGGTTACCGCGTTTCACGGGAAGGACAGTCTTTTATACGACGATGAGTACGTGCCCGTTGTTGACCTGTATAACTTGCTCGGGCTTGAAAAACGCGGGCGTGCAATGTTCGGATTGATCTTGCTTAAAGGCAAGAAAAAAGTATGCCTTTCCGTTCCCGCCATCGACGGGCAGATGGAAGTGATGACGAAACCCATGCACCCGATGCTGAACGCCATGACCTTGTATTCCGGTATCAATATATTGCCTGACGGGACTCTCGCTCTGTATCTCAATCCCTTGGAAATTGAACCAGGTGAAATCGGTGCAATCGTAAACAGCGCGGTTGGCGGGAAGAACGACCGGGAACGGAGAAGAATTCTGGTCGTCGACGATTCGTTCATTGCCCGCGAATTATTGCGAAACATCCTTGTGTCGTCGGGGTACGACGTCCATACTGCTCATAATGGACTCGATGCGCTCAACGCCGTTCGGAATGAGCACTTCGATGTGGTATTGTCTGACATTGAAATGCCGGAAATGAACGGGTTGGAACTCATTCGCGCCATGAAATTGGATAAAAACCTGTGCGCCGTTCCAATTGTTCTTATCTCGTCAAAGTTTGAAGAGGCGGATCAGCAGAGGGGGCTTGAGGCTGGAGCGGATGCGTACATTGTCAAGGGTGCCTTTGATCAGGATAATCTTATCGCTACCCTGGATCACCTCGCGGGGGCTCCGGCATGATTACGATTCTTGTCGTTGATGATTCGCTGTTTGTTCGTGAACAGGTGAAAGCAATCCTGAGCGGGGAGAATGATCTCGTCGTCGTCGGAGAAGCGCGGAATGGCCGGGAAGCGGTTTCGCTGACGCGGAAACTCGAGCCGGACGTCATCATCATGGACGTGGACATGGATGGAATGGATGGAATCGAAGCTACTCGTCATATCATGGAAGAATGTCCCGTCCCGATCGTCATTCACACCAGCAGCACCATTGCCCGGGAACGGAACGTGCCGTTCGAGGCAATGAAAATGGGGGCGCTGGATCTCATCCGGAAGCCTGATATTTATCCACTGACCGAAGAATTGAGAAAGGAATTTCTGAACAAGATCAAAATCGTGGCAGGTATTAAAGTCTTTCGTCGAAGGAAAAAGGTAGAGAAAGCTTTCGAAACTCCTGCGCCCGACATTGACGCACGTCCGTTGCCCCAGGTATTGGCCGTCGCGGCGTCCACCGGTGGACCCAAGGCGATTTACGACATCTTATCGCAGCTCCCGTCGGTTGTCCCTTTTCCCATTTTGATTGTTCAGCATATTGGGGCGTCGTTCGTCGAAGGGTTTGTTGAGTGGCTCCAGACCGCGACGTCGATTCAAATGAGAATTGCGCGTCACGGCGAACGAATCGTCCCCAATTCATGCTACCTTTCTCCGGGGACGCATCATCTCAGTATTGGCCGGAACGAGACGATTGTTTTACGCAACGGCTCGCCGGTAAACTCGTGTAAACCCTCGGCGGACGTCTTGTTTGACTCCGTAGCAAAAGTGTACGGGAAATACGCGGTCGGATTGCTCTTGACGGGGATTGGTCAGGATGGCGCCAAGGGATTGCTGCAAATCAAGCTTGCCGGTGGAATGACACTTGTGCAGGACGAAAGCAGTTCGATTGTATTTGGAATGCCGAAAGCGGCTATCGAGAAAAATGCCGCGATACGTATTTGTCCTCTGGAGAGAATCCCGCACGAATTGATTGAATTATTCCGGTTGAATTAACCTATGAGAAACCTGCTCGTTTGTAAGCTGTCGCACTATTTGATTTCCATCTCTACCGAGAGTGTTGTCGAGGTAACGCGCATCGTCGCGGCTGAACAAGCCCCCGGCTTACCTTCCGGCATTGTCGGATTATGCTTGTACAACGCCAATGTCGTGTTCGTTGTCGACCTGCACTCGATGTTAAAAGTTCCCGGTGAAACGTATGGAGCATCGGCGCGCATGCTTATTGTTCAAGTAAACGACATGTACTTGGGAATCATGGTTGATGCCGTTGTGAATATATTTTCGGATGTGGAGATGGAAAGCCGTAGCATGGAGCGATTTCCGTCCTCTTTACGTAAAAGAGTTTTCTGCCGCGCCCATAAGTACGGCGGACGGTATTCTTTCGAACTCGATCCCTTACGACTGCTCCATCCCAGGGAACAAGCTCAATTGACGCGTCATCGCGGCAATACCACAGGAGGCAATGATGAATGATCAATCCTAAACGCCGTACCGTATTCTGCTTGTCGACGATACCGAGCAAATCCGTCGTATCGTCAGCCATTTTCTGAATCGTGCGCTGCGCTGCGTGATATACGAAGCGGTTGATGGACTGGATGGCATTGAAAAATTACTGGAAGTTCATCCGGATTTGATAATCACAGACGTTCTCATGCCCAGAATGAACGGCCTTGAATTCCTCGGATTTGTAAATCAAGATGAAAGCCAGCTCGGCGTACCCGTTATCGTTCTCACGTCTCAAAACGATGAAAATACGTTTTTACAGGCGTTGAAGCTGAATATCGTTGCTTTTTTACCTAAGCCGTTTCAATCCGAATCTCTTCTGGAAATATTGCGCGACGTTGTCCCGCGTGAGCACTTTCTCGACGGATGATCTTGGGGCTCGGTCTTTCTGGCCGAGCCGGAAATCCACGCCTGTTTCCGTTGTCCCGCGGGGTTTTATCCTACCCAAGACAGGCAGTAAAAAGATTTAACACTACCGCGAATTTCGTATTTTACGTTGTCAAAAGTTGCAGCATCGAACATGCTGCAATATGTCAGTGAACTTTCATACCGAGGAGAATAACACATGGCAACCCGCGCGTATAATTTCTTTGCTGGTCCGGCGGTCCTCCCGCTTTCTGTCGTGAAGGAAACCGCCGAAGCGATACTGGATTTCGAAAACCTTGGCGTCTCCGTCATGGAAATCAGCCATCGCTCCAAAGAGTTTGACCGGGTCATGGGGGAAGCACAGGCGGATTTATTGGATCTCATGGGACTTTCTGCTGATGAATATTCAGCCATGTTTTTGCAAGGAGGCGCGAGCACACAGTTCGCCATGATTCCGATGAATTTTCTGTCCGCGAACCAGACCGCCGATTATGTCAACACTGGCGCCTGGGCAAAAAAGGCGATCAAGGAAGCAAAGCTGTTTGGGAAGGTCAATATTGCCGGGACGTCGGAGGACGCTAACTTTACGTATATCCCGAAAGAATTATCCTTGACGCAGGATGCGGCCTACGTGCACGTCACGTCCAACAATACGATTTTCGGCACTCAGTGGAAAACGTTCCCGGATACGGGCGGGGTCCCGCTCGTCTGTGATATGTCGTCGGATATTTTGAGCAGGCGATTGGACTTCTCGAAATTCGATCTCATTTATGCAGGAGCTCAGAAGAACCTCGGTCCCTCGGGAGTGACCATCGTCGTACTTCGGAAGAAGTGGTTGGAAGCGGCGAAAGACAACGTCCCAACCATGTTGAGATACCAAACCCATGTTGACAAAGGATCGATGTTCAACACTCCGCCGTGTATCGCCACGTTCGTGTCCGGTCGAGTCTTGAAATGGATCAAGGCCGAAGGCGGACTGGAACCCATCGAAGAGCGGAACATCCGCAAAGCGAAGATGATTTATGACCTCATCGACGCCTATCATGAATTCTACAAGGGGACGGTAGGGGATCAAAACGACAGGTCGATGATGAACATTACGTTCAACCTTCCTTCCGAAGACCTGGAGGCAAAATTTGTAGCGGAAGCAAGGGAGCGGAACATGCTTGGCTTAAAAGGTCATCGCTCCGTCGGGGGAATACGGGCGTCCGTATACAATGCATGCCCGATGGAAGCAGTGGAGGTCTTGACGAGGTTCATGGAGGATTTCTACAAGGCCAACAGGACGAGTTCGTAACCTCCTGACAACGGGAACGCGGTTCCACTGAGAGAACGTCGGTTCTTCCGGGTGGAGGAGAAATACATCTTGAAAAGAAAGCCCTTGCAGTATGATGACTGCAAGGGCTCTTTTACAGGGAGGACGAAGAACTACTTTCCGAGAATTCCCGTGCGCAGTTCGTTGGCAATGCGATCAGCTTTGTAAATATGCCTGAGTGCCTTGATAATGCCATTCGAGTGCACGGAGACAGTGCGATTCAGCGTGTCGTCAAAGATAAATCGACCGGGAAGGCTCTCGATGTTGCCGTCAAAGACAAGGCCCACCACTTGTTTCTTCGTGTTGATCATGGCGCTGCCGGAGTTCCCTCCGATGATATCATTGGTGGAAACCATGTCAAGTTCTGTCGAGAGATCAAAATCATGCGGGGGATTCTTCCACCGGTCGGGCAAGTCCCATGCGCCTTTCTTGTTGTGGCTGTAATATCGGTTATAGAGTCCGTAGAAGGTGGTGTGCGTCGGCGCTACGGTTCCATTGTATTCGTATCCTTTCACGACACCATCCGCGATACGGAGGGTGAAGGTGGCATCGGGAGGTATCGCGGTGCCATAAACTTCGAACAACGCACGGCCCAGCCGTGCGAACAAAATTTGCTGCTCCTTGTCAAGTTTGTTCATCATTTTCGAAGCCTCCGTCGCCCGAGGGAGCGCGATCAAGGCTGCCTTGATAAGAGGATCGTCGCTAGCGCGTATCGCGTCGGGACCGCCATCCAGAAGTTTTTCCACGTAATCCTTGTCCGTCACCTTGGTTGTATTGAGCAACTGTTCCGCTGCCGCTTTCGGAGATCGTGAACCCAACGTGGCAACCACGAAAGGATCATCCGGACCAAGGCGCTTAAGCGCTTGGTGCAGTTGGAATGCGAGGTATTCCTTGTCGAGTTCCATGTCAATATCCTGATCACGAAGGATCCGTTTCTTCATGAGCTTTGCACTTTTGCCCTGGTACTCCTTCCGGCGCGCTTCTTCAGGGAGCTCCATCTGAATAGCGTAGCGCGCGATGCTCGCGGCAATGCCGAACACGTTCGAAGTTCCCAACCCTTGCATTCGGAGGTAGCGGCTGTCGTTGAAGTACTCCTTCAGTTGTGAAACGTTGGAGGAGATCTTTTCCCAGAGTTCTCCGTATGTATCGTTCAAGCGTGCATCACTTTCGATTTTACTCCTGAACTTCCGCTCGAAGTCCCGGCGCTTCGCCATGAGGACGTTATCACGGAGTCCCTTCAGCATTCCGTTATACGCTTTCTGGGCGTTTGCCAAGCCGAAAATCCGGTTCCGCATCTCCGGCGCCTTATCCGGATGGCTTTTGGCATAGTGTTCCAGGATTCTCACGGCTGCGTTAAGGAGATCCGAAATGAAGGGGAAATTGTAATCACGTTCATATTCAAGTTGAGCCACCGTGGTTAAACGGTCGGTACTACCCGGGTTTCCGATGACAAAAACCGGCTCGCCTTCCTTGGCCCCGTCGGGGCTCCAGGCAAAGTAATGTTCGGTCTTCAGGGGTTTCCCGTCGTCGTCGTACACGCGGAAGAACGAGCAATCCAGGCAATAGCGCGGGTATGTGAAATTGTCGTAATCACCTCCGAAGAAACCGATTTGAAGTTCAGGGACGAAGACGACGCGGACGTCGTTGTACCGCTTGTAGTAATACGCGGAGAACCGGGCGCCGTTGTACAACGAAATAATGTCGCAACGCAAATCCGATGTATCCGAAAGCTTTTGTGAGAGTTCCTTGATTGTTTTCTGCCGCAACGTAATTCTTTCCTCGTCTGTTTTGGCGGTGGCGATTGCATTCAGGATCTGGTCGGTGACATCTTCAATCTTGACTAATTGGTCGGCGTAGAGTCCCTCGGCTTTGCGTTCATCCGCGAGCGTGGGAGCGTAAAAACCGTTCGTAAGAAGGTCCTCGTTTTCCTTGGAAATCGTCTCCACGTGTGAACGAGCGCAGTGGTGATTCGTCATTACCAAGCCGTTCGGCGAAACGAACGAGGCCGTGCAGCCGGGGATGCGCAGGGCGGACATGCGAACATCGTCGAGCCATTCCTGGGAAGGCCTGAAATTATACGCTTCCTCGAAGTAATCCACGGGCGGGAAATCAAATGTCCACATCTTGCCGTTGTCAAAACGTCCCGCCGTTACTTTGGAGAGATCGATGTTTGAGGAAGTTTGTTGGATGGTTTGTGTTGTCGTTCCGCATCCGACAAGAAAGATGAACAGAAAAGCCATCCCGGCTCGAAGCAAGTGATTCGGGTGCAATGAAGTCATACTATTGTCCCTTGGTGTAGTAAAGTGAAAGTGCGTAGAATGGTTGTATGGTCGATAGGATCATCGTAGTATTCAAGGTACAAAATTGAAATGAGAAGTTGCATGCGTTGAAGGTAAATGATCAGTCATTTCGGTTGAAGCTGGGCCTGCCGGTATGATAGCCACTTTGCCAGTTTGAGAAGAAGTTCCCCTCGCTTAGCCGGTTTGTTGAGACAATCGTTCATTCCGGCGCGGATACATTCGTGCTGAAGTTCCTGGTTGTCCTCGTTCACCAATCCGATAATGGGGATTTCCGAACAACACTCCTTCGTGCGGATGTATTTCGTCAAGAGGAATCCGTTCTCTTTGCTATCCAGATCAATGTCAACGATCAGGAGATCAACCGTTCGATGTTCAAGGAGTTTCTTCGTTTCTTCAAGGGATGTCGTGCTGATAAGTTCGTATTTGTCCTCCATGATGGGGTGGATGTTCATGTAGGTGTTGGGAGGATCTTCGGCAAAGAGGACGACCGGTTGCCGTGCAAACATGCTTGAGAGAATGGTCTTCGCGGGCGTCTGTTCCTGTGCCGAGACTTCCGAGGGTTGCGTGGAGCGATGGAGATGCAATGTGACGGTGCTGCCCTCGTCTTTCTTACTCTGGATGCTGACGGTTCCATCCATTAGTTTCATGTATCGATAGGTAAGCGCAAGCCCGAGGCCGGGTCCTTCGAAAGGTCGTGAATATCCGACGTCTTCCTGGCTGAAGGTCTCGAATACGTGGGGAAGATATTTGTCGGAGAAACCAACACCGGTATCGATAACTTCGATGGAAACGATGTCCTCGCCCCTTGAAGATATTTGAACCGTTATCGAACCGCTCTCCGTGAATTTAATCGCGTTGTGCAGGAGGTTCAATATTGACTTCAGCAGGCAATTGATATCCGCCCGTACCGTCGGATTGGAAGGATCGAGGTTGAGGTGGATGGGCAACCCGCGCTCGTTTGCCAGGGGAATGATCGTGTTGACGGCTTCTTGCGTAATCAGATTAACCGAGCAGGGAACAAGGTGAACGGGGTACTCGCCGACTTCTATTCGCGAGATATCGAGTATCATATCTAACGTATCCATCAACCGTTCCCCCCCTTGCTGGAGGAATTCAAAATACCGCTGTTCCTGTTCGTTGAGCCTGTCCTCGAGCATTTCGAAGAGGATGTTGGAATATCCGATGATGGACGTAAGGGGCGTGCGGACTTCGTGACTGACGATTGCAAGGAAGCTGCTCTTCAATCGGTTGGCTTCTTCGGCGTTTGCCTTTGCTTCGAGCAGCGCGGCTTCGTGCTCCTTGAGGCCGGTGATATCCATGAATGAGCCCATCAACCCCAGGAGATTTCCCTGGTTGTCCCGGACCTTGGCCAGCGATCCCTGAACAGTGAACACGGTGCCATCGGCACGTTGAGCTGCAATTTCGCTGGCTTCGAATTTATCCGTTTCTGTACCCGTTACAAACGCGTGGAGGCGTTGATGTTCGGACGGGGCGAAACAGGCGGATATTCCCAGTCCCTTGAGCTGTTGCTCGAACTCATAGCCCCACAGGTTGACAAACGCAGGATTAACGTATGATATGACGCCGTAGGAATCGGTCATGATGATAGGGGAAACCGCCGACTCGATAGATGTGTCTTTCAGTTTGAGCTGGCGTTTTTCCATCTCGTAGCGCTCCGTTACATCCGTGAAGCGCGCGACGTGACCGATGTACTCTGCGTTTTCGAAAATAGCGGTCAGCTGCACTTCCGTGACCACTGGTTCATTGTGAACCGTGGTTCCTTCCCAAGTGGATGAAAAGGATTTATCCTTCTTCAAGTGGTTCTCGCAAAGTTGAAAATATTCCGACTCCCGCATGCCGGGCAGGATAACCTCCCAGAAATTCCTCCCCAGGCACTGGGAAAGATCATCGTATCCAAAAATCTTTACGTTGGCTTCGTTCATGAACAAGCACCGCCCGTTTTTATCCCAAAAGGAAAAGCCTTCCGAACTACGGGCGATTGCTTCCTGGAAATGATAACTCAAAACCTCCCGCTTATCCCGGTCGCATATTGCTTGTCCGAATCCGACAATGCCCGCTATAATCCCTTTCTTGTTCAGGATCGGACCTACGTGTAGACGAAGCTGCACGAGCCTGTCGTGTGCGCTTTCGATGGTTACGTCTCTTTCAACGTGTGTACCGGAATTCCTGACCTGCGCATCCATAGCGCGAATACTGCCCGCTGCTTCCTGCGGGAGAAGGTCATAATCAGTAAGTCCGACGAGGTCTTCCGGTTTACGATTACACAGCTGCGCCCATTTCTTGTTCACGTACTTATACGTGAAATCAGGATTCTTGAGAAAACAATATTCCGCGGTATGTTCGAGTACACACCGGAGTGTCGTTTCAATGTCTATTTCGTCGTTCAGATTCCTCTGTTCCGTCATTGTCGCGTCCCGCTTGATTCGAAAGTCAAAGCCATCATACGTGTCGTGCCGGTTGATGCCCGGGTGTATGGAGCGCACGCCAGTGCTGGTGTAAAGTAGAGAGAGGGGAAAAGAAAATCAAAAACGGCCGATCAGTACGAGTGTCAACTTGTTCTGTCACAAATTTATAGTATCCGTGCTTTTGAATTAACAAAATCTTTTTTAACATGAGGCCTTGGAGCTATTACCCGCATTCTCATCGGACATAACGCAGTATTTCATCATCTATCGGGAAACAATATTATGACTAAGTATATCTTCCTCATTGTTTTCTTGGCATCCGCAATCAATGCTCAGTCGCAGGAAGAACGCTATTCCCGTTGGCAACCGCGGGACTTCACGCAGCACGGGTTGAAAAAAACGGGTTGTATCAAGCACGCCGATTTATTTTCCATCACCAATTCCCCACAGAATATGGTTGTTGGAAAGGAGATCATCGTCAGAGTAGAAACTCGTGGCTCTGGTAACCAAGACGCTTGTAACGGTCACGGTTGCAATGTAAAAGGAGATCACCCGAAGCGCCATCTCCATCGCAAGCATGTCCGGAAGGTTCCTGATCGTCATTATCCTGACTGCGGTGTGTATATTCCAAAACCGTCTTACAGTATTTACTGGCAACCTCGCCGCTGTCGTTGATTGAACCGTTAACGATGAAGAACGAGTACCGTGTTGTTGCCGGAGGGCATCCATTCATTTTCAGTTAAAGACGAAAAGACCTCCACCGAACCGTAGCCCGCGTCTTTTGCCGCGTTAGTAATATCACTTACCCGAAAAGGCGTAAGAAGCGTGGAGTGCCATTCCGCCTGTTGCTTATCGTCCTTCCGTGTCAATCGAAGAATGTTGAAGGTCAGGCGGGGAGAGGTGAAGTCGTAAAACCGGATGATGGTTTCGTTATCATTAATCGTGGTGCCGATGAGCCTCGCCCGGGTTTCAAGAATGTGATCGTAATTCAACAGTTCCAATATGATTGCTCCATCCTTTGACAACGCGTTCTTCCATAAAGTGAGTGCCTGGACCAGCTCGTTTTGCGAAGGGATATGTGGAATACTGTTCCCCAAACATAGCATCAGCGAGAAGGGGCCGGATTCTGTAATCGCTGGCGACAGGAATTCCCCTTGCACAAAACGCACGGAGTTGATACCAAGCCTGCGGGTGTTTTCCCGTGCGATATGGATCATCTTTTCGGACACATCAAATCCAACCACCTTCCGGCCCAGCTTTCCCAGGGCAATGGTGTGAACCCCGGTGCCGCATGCAATGTCCGCAATGACGCCGGTATCGAATTTTGCGGCCAGGTGGCGCATGGGCTTTTCCAAGGCCTTCACCCGGCGTTCGAACCGGGTCATCGTGTCATAGTACCCCGAGATGCTATCGTAGAATTCAGATGCAGTGTCTGTCATTTAGAGTACAGTTGGTGTTGAAAATCCAGTGGATTAAACGCCGGTAACCGGCAGACGTAATTCTCGCACACGTAGGCTGCAGCTTTGTCGCCAACCATCCCCTGGCCTTGCAAGTACGGAGCAATTCGTAAAACCTGTTGCTCCGTCTTTCCGCCGGGATAGAAAAGTACTACCGCGTCCGGCAGGTATGTGTGCCGTACAACTTCGATCATTTCGCGTGTATCAGTGGCGGCAGGATTGCCTGCAATGATAATCTCGCGGCTGGGGCCCACGGCAAAATCCAGCGCCGTGAGCATGACGGTGCTCGAGGTTGGCGCTTGTCGTACCTGGCTCGAAAAGCCGGTCATGATGCGTTCGGCGACCCTTTCCTCGTTGGAACTGCCCGAAAGCCGGGCAATGCGTATGGCATTCCACGCCGCCATGGAATTGCCCGAAGGAAGCGCGCCGTCGTACGAATCTTTCGGCCGTACGATCAATTGTTCCGCGTTGTGCGCGGTACGGAACAGGGTACCGTCCGCCGCATCGAGAAATTTCCGCAGCATGGTTTTATGCAGTTGCGTCGCTTTCACCAGGTATGTAATCTCAAATGTTGCCTGGTACAGCTCCAGCAAACCGTCGACGAGGAAGGCGTAGTCTTCAAGGTATCCTTCGATACCAGACTTGCCGGCTTTCCATCGATGCAGAATGGTGTTATCGTCCGCGACCATGTTTGTCAGGAGGAAATCGGCGGCGTTGGAGGCCGCGCCGAGAAATGCATCATCATTGAGGACAAAGCCTGCGCGGGCGAGTGATGAGATCATCAATCCGTTCCACGACGTCAGGATTTTGTCATCCTTGGACGGATGAATACGTCGTCGTCTATGGATGAATAAATCGTGTCGCAGGGTATCGAGCTTTTGTTCGAATTCCGTGGAAGTGATTCCGAGTACGCTGGCAAAGTCGTCGGCGTTGCGGGTGACGTGGAGAATATTGAGACCGTGTTCAAAGTTTCCCTTGTCGGTCACGCCATACCATCGACAGAACCACGTGCCATCGTTTTCGCCAAGCACGTCGAGGATCTCCCTCTTTTTCCAGATGTAGAACGCGCCTTCCTTGCCTTCCGAATCCGCGTTTTCCGCGGAGTAGAAACCACCGCTGGAGTCGGTCATGTCACGTTGAACATAAGTGGCGATTTCGCGTACAACGCGCGCAAAAAAGGGATCGCGTGTAACCTGGTAAGCGTCAGTGTATGCCCGCAGCAACAGGGCCTGGTCGTACAGCATTTTTTCGAAGTGTGGAACCAGCCATCGGGAGTCCGTCGAATACCGCGCAAAACCGAACCCGAGATGATCGTAAATCCCACCATTATACATGGCGCGGAGAGTATGTACTGCCATGTCTCTCAGCACGGTATCACCGGTATGCTTCCAACGCCGAAGCAGGAAGCTTAATGTGTGTCCCATTGGAAATTTCGGAGCGCCGCCGAATCCGCCGTTGTTGGCATCGTATGAGCGCTTGAATTGCTCCTCTGCCCTGACAAGGACGTTACGATCCAGTGGATCGCCAGGCGAGGCGCCGGACCATGTCGGAAGTGCCCGCACGATTTGTGTCCCGGAAGCCAAGATATTTTTGCGATCATTGATCCAAACATTATGGATGCGTTTGAGCACCTCTAGAAACCCCGGCTTTCCAAAGCGGGCTTCACGGGGGAAATAAGTCCCGGCGAAAAACGGTTCGCCGTCAGGTGTCATGAAAATGGTCAGGGGCCATCCTCCACTGCCGGTCAAAGCCTGGCAGACGGTCATGTACACATGATCGATATCAGGCCGCTCTTCCCGATCCACTTTGATCGCGACAAAATACTTGTTGAGATATGCGGCGACACCGCTGTCTTCGAATGATTCACGTTCCATGACGTGGCACCAGTGACAGGTGGAGTATCCGATAGACAGGAAAACCGGCCGGTCTTCGCGCCGCGCTTTTTCGAAAGCGATATCACTCCACGGGTACCAATCTACAGGATTGTCCGCGTGCTGAAGGAGGTATGGACTGGATTCGAAAATCAGGCGATTGAAACGCGGGCCTCCGTCCGGTGGCAACGCGGCCATATCCGGCATCGTGAAATCCTGTTCATATTTCGGGCGGGGAAGCGCCATCGGTTTTGTCCTTTTCAGGCTCGGCTGACACTGAATCTGGGAACCCAGGAACAGCAGCAGGAGCATTCGTGTTCTGAATGCAGCTTTCATTCTTTTATCCTAACACGAACCCGGTAGGAAGAGTTCGAATGAATTACACGTTCAGGAAAGGGGTAGTCCTGGGTCGAACGGGAAGGATCGGAAAAGACAGTAGAATGAGCGTATGCCGCTGTTACTGTGCATTCCAGCTTTTGAGCCCAAACACACTTTTCTTGACAAGTGTGAAAGGCGAATCTTCATGCTTCTTCATATGCGTGTATAGTGAAGAATACACCGTAACTTTCGGCGTCTGGCTGAGCGTCCTCCAGTATCCGCGTTTGATCATTTCTTCGGTGAGAGCGGCGTAATGCATCGGTTCTCCTACTTCCTCCAACACCTTTCGAGCGGCATCATAAATTTTCATTCCCTTTGTTTTCCTTTGGCCAGGCATTAGCGCCTCCTTTCTGTATAGAAGAGTTCATTTTCTGACTGTCTGGTGTCCGGTAACCGGTACCCTGTAAACAAAAGCTCGGATGCTTTTGTTCACGTTAAGTGTAATACTACCAGTTTTTGTTTAAAAGTCAAAAAAAACCCCCGAAAAAAACGGGGGCATGTGGTTTGCCTGCAACCGGACTTGGATTACTTTACGAGCGCACCTTCACCAGGAGTTTCACCCACCTGCACTTTGGGCGATGCGATGAAGCACGTCCACGACGAGGTCCCAGAAGCGCCGGACGGCTTTGATATTCACTTTTTCTTCCGGTGAATGGGCCCCCTGGATTGTCGGCCCGAAAGAAATCATATCCATGTTCGGAAATACCTCGCTGATCAAACCGCATTCCAGCCCGGCATGTATGGCTTTGATTTGCGGATACTCGCCAAATAGGTTCTTGTAAGATTCCTTTACATATTGGAGCGCCGCCGATGCCATGTTTGGCTTCCAGCCCGGGTAGCCATCACCGGATTCAATCTCCAGTTCGGCCAGACGAAAGACCGCGATAACTTGATTCACAATGTCCTGCTTCTCAGTTTCCACCGAACTGCGCTGGCTGGTGCCAACAACGATCTTGTCCGATTCTTGTGTGACGGTTGCGAGGTTGGTTGAAGTTTCCACCAATCCGGGAATGTCCGCGCTCATTTTTATTACCCCGTGGGGCAGGGCATACAACGTGCTGACCAGTGTCTCGAACTGCGCCTGGGAGAGTGCTTTCCCGTTTCCTTCCGTTTTATTTGCGGAGACCCGGAGACCCGGTTCGACGGTTTTGATCTCCTCAAGGAAAATGGTGTTGAGTTCTCGCACACGTTTTACGACTGTTTCGAGCGAAGACTCCGGAACATAGACGACGCATTCGGCTTCTCGTGGTATGGCGTTTCTCTTGCTGCCACCGCTGATGGTAGAGAGCTTGAGATCAACCTGCTGCGCAAGATCAGACAGGATTCGGGTCAGGAACTTGATGGCATTGCCACGGCCACTGTGAATATCGAGACCGGAATGGCCTCCCTTGAGACCATCAACCATGATTTCCACCGGTACGTAACCGGCGGGCGTGTCAGCGATATTTGTTTTCAGAATCCCTGCGGTGTCCATGCCGCCAGCGCATCCGACGTACAAGGTGCCGTCTTCTTCGGAATCAAGATTGAGCATGATGTCCGCTTTAAGGAAGCCCGGCTTCAGCCCCTTGGCTCCGGTAAGCCCTGTTTCCTCATCGACGGTAAAGAGGAATTCCATCGGGGGATGCACGATGTCCTTTGCTTCCAATACCGCCAGCGCCGCCGCCAGGCCGATGCCGTTGTCCGCTCCAAGCGTGGTACCCTTGGCCTTCACCCATTCACCATCCACGAAGGCGTTGATGGGGTCGTTGTCAAAATCGTGGTCCGTGCCTTTGTTCTTTTCACACACCATGTCGACGTGGCCTTGAATCAGAACCGTCGGCGCATTCTCGTAGCCCGGTGTTGCGGGTTTCCGTACAACGATGTTGCCGGTTTCGTCTTGCACGAAGTCGTAGCCGAGGTCGGAAATGACTTTTTTCAGGTAATCAAGAATTTTTACTTCCTTCTTGGATGGCCGGGGAACCCGGGTTATTCCATGAAAATGCCGCCAGAGGGCTTCAGGCTGAAGGTCAGTGAGTTGTACAGCCAATGTTTCTCTCCTTTAAATGCTTATGAATAATGCCTCAGTCTTTTTCTCAACTGTCCAGTAACAGGTCAACTTATCAAAACTCAACACGTAACGCAACAACCTGATCGGCACGATAAGTAGTCACACTGCCGGCCGGGTCCCGGGAAAAGCCGGATGCCGGACATGCGGAAACGCGAGGGGCTTCACCTGCACCCACGAGGTGGAAAAATGCGCGAACTTTCAATTGCCCCGGAAAA
The DNA here is from genome assembly GCA_024276335.1 of Bacteroidota bacterium. Taxonomy (GTDB): domain Bacteria; phylum Bacteroidota; class Ignavibacteria; order SZUA-365; family JAADGX01; genus JAADGX01. The sequence goes on along the minus strand of JAJRXL010000031.1, from coordinate 751 downwards.
ATACTACATTAATTAGACTTGCCTTTTTTTGGCAAGCAGCATGATTGGGAATGGGTTTTTATGAATACTGTTCGAGGAATATGAGGATGAGTTCAATCCAAGATTTACAACAGCTTATCTACACGCGAAAACCGACGATGATTTTTCTTGACTACGATCGCGCACTCAAGCCAAAGGTGAGCAGCACGGATACGGTCATGGCTCAATTTCGACTTCAAAGACAATTCGAACGGCTCTCCTACAGTGATCGATACGTGATACACATTTTTTCGGACGGCCCGGCACGCGACCTGGCAACACAAATCGGGATCACCAATTTTGTGTACATCGGTCGGTCGGGTATCGAGGCAGTGACGGAAGATGGTTACCAGATCCAGGAGGAAGTTCGAGCGCGGAGAGCGGAGTTGGAAGAAATGCTGGCGATGATGAAAACGAACCTGGAAGAAGTTGGAAACGTCGAAATCTCGGACAGGGGATATCTCGTCCGGTTCAAGTCGTCGGGCAGCACCAACGGAGGCTCCGTGGTTGAGATACTTTCCGCCATTCGTCCCAGTGTCAAAACGCCGGAGTGGAATTTATACAACGTGCCGGGAGGGATTGAACTACGATCTAAATTGCAATGGGATAAGTCGCACATGGTACGGTTCTGGCTCCAGCGGAGAAACGGTGAGCGCCGCGAGACCATGTACGTAGGCGGTGGGATATCCGACGAATCCGCTTTTTCCTATCTCGCGGACGGTATCACGATTCG
>JAJRXL010000295.1 GCA_024276335.1 Bacteroidota bacterium | reverse complement strand
GAAGCGCTCGTATTCCACTGTGGCGGTTCCAGGTATCGAACCGTTACATGGGATCCGTTGGGAAGAACCGTCGAGGCTGGCTGGTACGGTCTGGCCGCAGAAAAGACGGCTGTTGTTGAAATTGCTTCCTGCGCGGGTTTACCGTTGCTTGAACCCGAGGAGCGCAACCCGCTCGTGACTTCCACGAGGGGGCTGGGTGTGCTTATAAAAACTGCCCTCGAGCAAGGTTTCCAAACCATCCTGGTTGCACTTGGCGGCAGCGCCACGAACGACGGTGGCACCGGTATGGCCCGCGCCTTGGGCTACCGGTTCCTCGATGCGGAAGGAAGGGCGTTGGAAGAAGGAGGCGGTTCACTGATTCGGCTGACACGTATCGATGCCGCGGATGTGTCCCCGGAACTGAGGAACGCGGAAATCATCGGCCTGGTGGACGTCAAGGCGCCGCTGCACGGACCTCGAGGGGCCTCGCGGGTGTACGCGAAGCAGAAAGGCGCTACGGATGCGGATGTGCAAGCCCTGGAGCAAGCCATGATTCGACTGGCGGAAGTATGTGCCCGCGATCTTGGCGCAGCCGGCGATGACGTGGCCGGGGCGGGTGCGGCGGGGGGCGTCGGTTTCGGCATCCTCGTTTTTCTGGATGGGAAGTTAACGCGTGGAATCACGGAAGTTCTCGAAAGAATTCGCTTCCGGGAGCAGGCGCAATGGTCGAACGTGGTAATTACCGGCGAAGGTTCCATCGATATCCAAACGCTTCAGGGTAAGACGGTGCAAGGCGTGGTGGAAGCAGCCGGCACATTGGGGATTGAGGTTCTTGCCGTTTGCGGTGAAATGCGAAACGGGGAAGAGCTGCAACGAATGTTGCCTCTTGATCGCATTTTCTGTACGGGAGAACCCGGGACGGACCCCGCCGGTCGATTGCGGGAACGGATGTCTCAGGTCTGGCCGGAAATCCGCGAACGTGTCACGCAGAATCTGACAACACGATGTTACACTTAACGAATTAAATCTTATGCCAGACATTACCTTTGGAACGGACGGGTGGCGCGGTATTATTGCAGATGATTTTACGTACGGGAATCTCGGCAAAGTCGCATTGGCCACTGCCCGTTTTTTCAAGAAACATCCCAAGATAGAACATGGACTCGTCGTCGGTGGCGACGGGAGATTCGGCTCGCAGGATTTCGCGCGTTACGTGGCGCAGGTCATCGCCACACAGGGCATCAAAGTGCTGCTTGCCGAGGAAGTGGTTTCCACGCCCATGGTGTCGCTGGGTATTATTCGCAAAGGAGCCGCCGGGGGCGTCATGATAACCGCGAGCCATAACCCGCCGCAGTGGAACGGCTTTAAGATCAAGGGGGACTTCGGGGGCTCCGCTGTTCCCGCGGATATCCATGCCGTGGAAAAGCAATTGGCAAAGGTCGTCAGCGCGGGGAAGGAAGTCGTACCCAAAGATTACGATGCGCTGCTGGCAAAGGGCCTGATCAAGCCCGTGAACCTCAAGAGCCTGTATTTTACCGATATCCGGCGCAAGATCAATCTCAACGCCATCAAGAAATCGCGCCTGAAAATCGTTTTCGATTCCATGTACGGCTCTGCTGTCGGGCTCATGCAGGAGCTCCTCCCCGATGTTGTATGCATACACGACGAGTACAATCCCGGGTTTATGCGTACGCCGCCGGAGCCGCTGGCGAAGAACCTGGAAGAATTGATGAGCCTGGTGAAAAGCGGTGAATTTAATCTGGGACTTGTTACCGACGGCGACGCGGATCGCCTGGGGGCCGTGGACGAGGACGGGAATTTCATCAGTACGCAGGTTTTGATGCCCCTGCTGCTGAAGTACCTGTACAAGGTTCGAAGAAAGAAAGGCGTCGTTGTCAAAACCGTGTCCGTGACGGATATAATTCCCCGCATGTGTCATAAATACGGCCTCAAACTCCTGGAGAGGCCGGTCGGTTTCAAGTTCATTACCGAAGTCATGACGGAGCAAACCGTTCTCATCGGCGGAGAAGAGAGCGGCGGTGTGGGGACGTCATTTCACATACCGGAGCGGGACGGGATTTACAACTGCCTGCTTCTTTGCGAAATGCTGGCCAAGAGCAGGAAATCCCTGGGCGCTGCCATCCAGGACCTCTTCGTAGAGTTCGGGCGCATGTATTACGACCGGGTGGATTTTCATACAACGGAAAAAAAGAAGAACGCAATTCTGCGCAGGTGCGAAAAGGGCTTCGAAGAGATCGCGGATATGACCGTCCTTTCCACCGAAACCCTTGACGGGTACAAGTTCCGGGTCGATGGCGGCTGGCTCCTGATCCGCGCCTCCGGCACCGAGCCGATCCTGCGCTTTTACGCCGAGGCTAACACCAGGGAAAAAGTTGACCAACTCCTCCAGGCTGCTATCGAACTATAGGGCGCCAGCAATTGTTGCCGACTTCCCGTACCGTCTCATCTCACGCGCTGTTGTCACCTCTCATGGCTTGTGCGTTTGTACTGCTCATGTTATTCCTTGTTATCCCCGTGTGTGCGAACGGTTCGGAGGCTTCCCGCGATTCCACAAGGGAAAAGGGAATCGTCGCTGGGAAAAAGCCGGGGAGCTTTCTGCTCGGGATCAACCGCTACCCGTATCTTCTTTCCCGCAACGCGGTCAGTCCTTCCGACACGGCGTCCCCGGTTTCGCCTGACGTCACCCGGTTATGGATCCTTGGAGGAACAATGTTTGCCGCAAACGCGGCCATCATGTGGTATTACTTCAATACGTTCTACTTGCCCCGTGAAACGGAACGCTCGAAATGGCACACGTACAACGACTGGTACAACGCGGATCTGAACATCGACAAGCTGGGACATTTCTGGGGAAGCCAGGCCTACGCCAACACGCTGTATCACATGTTCCGATGGGCGCGCCTTTCGCACGTATCTTCCATGTACTGGTCTTCCGGGATTGCCATCGTGTACCAGCTCGAGATGGAGATGACCGACGCGTTTTACAAGAAGTGGGGATGGAGCTGGTGGGATGTCGCGTTCAACGTGGCGGGCGCAGTGTACCCCAATCTCCAGCGGGCCTGGGAGCCGTTGCAATCGGTTCAATTGAAAATGTCATACTATCCTTCACCTGCGCTCAGGGACGGCTGGGTGGATTACGCCCTGAAGGATTACGACGGTTTCACGTATTGGTTGGCCTTCACGATCGAAGACTTCCTGCCTGAGAGGCTCAAGCCGTACTGGCCGGATTGGCTGGGCATTGCCGTCGGTTACGGGGGAAACCGGGTCTGGAAAGGACCGAACGCTTACAACAATTACCCCGACGGCACAGGAGCAGGGGACCAGGAATGGTACCTCTCTCTCGATTACGATTTACGAAAACTACCCGGTAATTCCGCTTTCTTGAGGTTCCTGAAGGAAGAGCTGAACTTGATCCACTTGCCCGCTCCCGCCATCCGGTTTACACCCACAACGATTTACTACGGGCTGTATTTTTGAACATTCGGAATAATTGGTGCGTGGGCAAAATGAAAAACGGAAGATCACTCTTCCGTTTTTTGTCGGGGCGAGAGGATTTGAACCTCCGACCTCTGCGTCCCGAACGCAGCGCTCTAACCGGACTGAGCCACGCCCCGAGTTATGTGTCATGGAACGATTCATCTTCTTTCGTTCCACAAGACCTGTAATTTAGCGGAATAGGGGTTGATTTGCAACTCGGATCCTTGGGGATCAGGGGTTAGTCATTGTTTCCTTGAGCATGCGGTACAGCATTTCCCGGGCCCGGAAAATGTGTGCCTTGACCGTGCCCAGGGGCAGGTTGAGCTGGGTGGCGATTTCCTCATAGCTCATTTCCTGCTGGTGCCGCATGACGATGACCCGGCGGTATTTTTCCGGCAACTTCTCGATAGCCTGCGTGATGTTCATCGTCTGCTGACGACTGACAAGGGATCTATCGGGCAGGTAGCGTGAATCGGGGATTTCCATCATGTGTTCGCCGTCCTTGGAGGCAATGGGTTTGTGGATG
>JAJRXL010000294.1 GCA_024276335.1 Bacteroidota bacterium | reverse complement strand
CGTAATCGTGTTATGCAGCGATGTGTCCCTCCTGTAAACAGGCCCCGGACCAGACGCGATGAAGGCGTTGTCCGAGTAAAGCAGGAAAGCCCCGTTCGCCGGATCACCGTGGCCGTAGGCTCCGTGCGCACCACGCTGGTAACGTCGCCTGCCAAGTGGCGGACCGCTACGAAAGGTGAAAAGGAATCCTCTCCCACCCGACCATCCTTTCACGAATATCTGCCCTCCATCGTGAAACACCTGAACAGCATCGTCCGGCTGCCGCGATGGTATCCCCGTATCATAATACAGCAGCTCGTACACGCGCCTCCGTGGAGGAGTATTCCTGTAATCAACGCCTTCGTGCGGCGTATCAAAAAGCATGTCGCCGATCCAACGGGCGCTCCCGGATCCGGTGCGCATGGCAACCAGGTAGTGGCACCATGCATCGCCGCCCACACGGTACTGGGGATCACCAAACGTAATACCGTACAAGCCATCAGGTGATGTCGCCGCTACCCGAAACGCCGATGCGTTTCGCCAGTACTGTGACCTGACCCAAAGATCCTCGCCCGCTGCATGCCGGAACAATTCCAACCAACGAAAGAGAAAGCCGTGTTCATAAATCCAGAGATTGAGGCCGTGGGGAAAGAAACCGTCTTCCGGCAACATATCGATGACAATTTCCATCACACCCCGCAGGTATGAAGCCCACTCCCGCGCCTGCAGATGCTCTTCCCAAAACAGGAATGCAAACGCGAGGATACCCATCCCGCATCCGAGGAAATGCGCCTGGCCGTAATCCCTGCGCTCGTATCCCAGGTGCTGCCAGCAACGGTCGGCAATTTCAAAGAGACGCTCCCTGGCACGATCCCGCTGCGACGCAGTAAGGGAATTATGAAGCCAGTCGTATGCCAGGCACAATGAAAACAATATCTCGCCGCACTGCGTATCGATGTGCAGTGGTTCATACTGCGAACCATCCGTCAGGTCCAGGTAATTCTCCAATTCAACGACGGCATCCTCGCGTGTAACCCGTTCATGTTGCGCAAGATATAACAACACGGTAATGAGCAGACGATCCTCGGGAAACAACCTTTCCGGCCCTTCAACGGTTTTCGACTCCGGTGTTTTTCTCGCCGGGATATCCCGTTGATCGTAAAGAGCACAAATGCGCTGCCAGATGTGATGGTGCGAAGAACGCGTGCGGCTTATTAACTCGGGAATGAAACCGGCGTCGAAAAGCAACCGGGGGTGCCGGTTTTCCAATTCGGGTCTCAGGCCGACCGGCATCGGCTCGACGTCATCGGGAAGTGTCGCGTAAATATCCACCTCAATTGGAACCAGTCCACGCGTATCATCCAGAAGGATTCTCACCTCTCCCGCAAGTGTACATTGAAACACTACGCGGATACACTTATTTTGCAACTCGTCGCCCCAGAAGACGAATGAGCCGTCAACGCCTTTATCACCTATTCGGGCGGATATTTTCGGTAGGTCGGGAATCGTGTGCCACCCCGGCCAGGGTCCTACCAGCAACCCCGAAGGAGTGTCAGAAAACTCAAGGTGAGAAAACGTCCAGGGCCCATGCGGATTCCTGAAATGTGCATAGCGGTAATAGCTTGGAAGTGAAAACGCAGACGCGTCGAATCGAACGAGAAGCTTGTAGGCGCCTTTATTGCTTTTAGCAATATCCGGCAGTTCCGCGCTGTACAAGCCTTCCGCCGACGTAGTAAAATGAAATCTGCCGATGTGCCGTATCATGGTCGCAGAATCGGTGACGTTATCACAACAAGCAGACTTTGTCTTCATCTGAAAAGAGCACACGCACAAGACGTTTTTGCTCGTTAAGATCGATCGACCTTCCCTGAAATGAAACCCGGCCCTTGTACTTGTATCCGAATCGTGATGGAACAAGCGACACCACGTATCCGTCGGAAACCCGTGTCAGTGATACCCAGCTTCTCGCAGGGGCTTTCACCGGTCGCAGCCCGGGAAACTGCGACAGCCAGGGAAGGACCTCGGCGATGGTCCCACCCCTGCCGCTCAGCCGTGACTGGCCGGCCCTATCACCAGGCGCCTGTTGCGGGTATTCGAACACATGGAGAACTCTTCCCCTCCCCTTTCCGAGAACCGTTCGAATTGGATCCGGAATCCCGGAAGGGTATGGAGCAATCGCTACCTCATACGTAAAGGCCCCATCCCGAAACAGCCCATCCTTCCAGGTCAGATTTTCAAGCGCTGACGTCGAAGTTATTTCGACATGGTAATGTGCATCGGTAAGGGTCAGCACGAGTTCGAAGATGGATCGCGCCATGCTGTCTGCATGGTAAAAGGTCTCCGCGTACATCGATTCCACGGGGAAGACGAGCAGGAGATTTCTTTCAGGTAGCCGTTGTTCGACAGTACGAAAATGTGCAATCAGTTTGCGATTCCATTCGGGAACATCCCGCCACGTGCAATGAAAGGGATACCCCGGCGTAAACGGCAACCCAAGGAAGGAGGATTCTTCACCGATCCTGCCCGCGGGCCCATAGATATGTGCAAGCCATCGCAAGCCGAAAAGCGCCATCACATCAACGCAATGTCCCAACACTCTGTTTTGAATTTCCGGCAGCTTGCCGCTGTCGTACACCCACAGGTTATTAAACGCCGTTCGAAGAATACTTCTCCTGCCCAGTGAAAGACCGACCGCACTGACAGCAGCGAGATTGGCATAAAAATCCGAATTCCCGTCTTCCAGGAGATTGGCGCTTCCCAGGTCGACAAAGCCGCAACTGTTCTTCTTCCCCGCTTTCCACAGGTCGAGGCTTCCGTGATTCATGTCGGACATGTCCGCTGATTCCCAGTGCCAGGTATCATGAATACCGAACACCGTTTCCTTACCCCACAATTTCCGTATTACCGCAACCGCTTCTTCCTTTGCATCCGTCACCGTTTCCTGGAGCAAAGAAAAGTAGCGCTTCCTTGCAGCCGCGTGGCTTCCATCCCGCGCGTTCAACACGAGCTTCCACACATCTTCGTGAAAAGAATTTCCCGTCGCGTGATAATAGCGATCCTTCAATTCCGGGGATACCGGGAACACGCCGTAGCCCGCGGTAAACCCTGGTTCATCCCAGAAACAGCCATCCAGTTCAATCTTGGAAGACTTGACGATTGTCAACGCCTCATGGTACAACTCGCGATGAACCGGGTTAAAGAAATCGTACTGGTTTGTCACGCATGCAAGAAAGGGAAGAATACGCCAGACGCCTTGTTCCACTGGATCGAATGCGCCGAAACACTCCACGTAGTTCTCCAGCGCGTTGAAGTAATGCCTCGTCCGCTCGGTGATATCAACAGGAGGGCCTGCGTCATTAACGGCAAAGCATTTCGCGATCCCGATCGGTTGGTAGGTGATCGCACCTTCCGGGATGGTGTGAACGGGTCGCGGCGAGACATTCACTCGACCGCTGAATACCCCTTCATTAAGAGAGATGGTAAAGGGAACGTCGCCGGTTGACGATTCCACGTCGCACCGTAAAACCTTCAGGCCCGCTGATTCATCCAGGCAATGACGCGATATTCCCCGCGGGTCCAAACCGAGCCAGAACGCGATGTCATACCGATGACACATTTCTGAAATCCTGGCAAGCGCCGATAAAGCCATCGGATCGAGCCACGAGTAGCGACTGCAACGCACCATGGCGGCAACCCCGCCAAACCCGGCCCCGGCTATATCATTAAACTGCTTTTCCAGGAAACGGTGATCCTCGATAACCGGATCGTTAATCGTCCACATCATCACGGATGAAGGCAATGATGATCCTCTCTGGGCTGCACCGATCTTCAACACAATATCCGATTGATGGCTGTCATAATCGATTCCTCAAGCATCGACCCTTGCGTGGAATTCCACGTTATCAAACCAGGCCGAGCCTTTGCCTGCCAGTTGCAAAACGAGATGCACGCGATCGGGCGCCGGGGTAATCGGCGGGGTGAACACCTCGAGGGTGGTCCAATCCACGTCTGCGGAAACAGTTTCCCGGCTTCGATAGGTTTCATAATCATTCATGTCGTAAACGCTTCCTTTTCCAGGATGATGAAAGCGAAGCGCTATCGATACCTGCCCCTCGAGCCGCCGCGTCATGACATGCGCCGCCAGATGGTACCGGGCGTTTTCTGGAAACGGGGATCCGCCAAACGCCGGGCCAAGTGCGGTAGCTACCCAACGTGAAGTGCCATGATCCCGATGATCGATACGCAGGGAATAATTATCATCGAATCCGCGCGTGCGATCCAGCGAATAAGTGCATTTATCCGCCCCATCGTGTTTTTCAACGGACCATGGCCAGTAATCAAACCATGGCTCGTCAAAATCCCGCAGGCACGTATCGAACCGGTTAACCGGCATCGTAATAATCGGAATCGTTTCCAATTCTTTCATGTCCGGGGTTCGAGCTGTTTCCAGTAATGATTTACCCGCGATCCCGTCTATACTGTACAGCACGAACCGCGCGCGAAACGTCTCCCCTGGAGAAAGGGACCTTCCTTCCTCGCCCGACGTCACCCTGTAGCCAAAATGCGTGTCCCACATATAGGCGCACACTCCCGCAAAGACGGTGTGACCCGACACCATCTTCAGGGCGGGATTCTCCTCCTCCAGGAGCCAGCCAAATCGATCGCCTTCCGTCATCATGATGTTGCGCTTATCCGGCGATTCAAGGTGGTGGTGTGGAATACGAATGATTGACTCGCCTCGTTGTACGAAGCAGGTATTATACAACTTTCCGGCTAAACGATCGGTTGTAAAAGACCCCTGCGGCCAAAGGTTGCAGAATTCCAATTCACCGTGATCGGGATTGTATTGCACGTACCAGGACATGCCGGGGTTGACTTTGAGCACTGCCTCGACATCGTACACGTAGGCATCCTTCCTGCACGTGATCACAAGGTCGTAGATACTGTGCACCGTTCGCGACTGGTTCTCGCCCGAGCACTGTAAACGAATCGAATTCACGCCCGCATGGACGCACACAACTTCGCGATACACGTTTGCTCTCCTGTCCGGGTACTGGTTCCCGATATACTGTCGCCAGTACAACGGAACCGGCACTGTTTCTCCAAAAACAATACGACCACCCGGGTGGAATCGTATATTGCACAGGCTCAAATCCCGAATCTCCGCAACGACACGTGATCCGTGCAGGATGATCCCGGAGGAATCATTCAGCGGTTTATATGAGAACGTGTCATTCATTGCAGTTAGGCGTCCCGGCCTCCGGAAGGTACAGGATCAACGACGCGCGGCCGAAGCGTCAGCCACCTCCTTCTTTGCCCGTTCGTGCTCCTTCCGGAGCGCCTTCGCAAACGCCGGTTCAAGATTGTTGCTTTGCAAAAGGCTCTCCAGCTCATCGAGAACATGCTTGTTTATTGCCGGCACTTCAGCAAGAACGTCATTAAGCGAGATCGATCCGGCCCAGAGCTGATCGAGCAGCGGTTGAAACTGCTCCAGGATCGCGTGGGACGTCCAACTGGAAAACCGCACGAAGTACCGCGGATCGCCGCCGTTGTACCGCTCGCTCAACTTCCACACCGCTTCGAAGCCGGAACCTTTCAACCTCGGATATTTCGCGAACCAGCCGTTCACGAAATCCACGTCCTTCAAAACCGGGCTGGGTCGATAAATGTCCGCATCCGAGATAAGCCACTTCAGTACTTGCCAGGCTGCCCGTGGGTGTTTCGTGCCCGCATAAATGGAAAGCCCTCCGCTCCCCGACCGGAAATACAGGGGTTTCTTGTTGTCAAAGCGCGGCAACGGCGCAAGGCCGACGTCGATCGTCAGGTACTCAAGGAGGTTGGTATTCGGAACGGCTTCGACCAGCATGGCGACGCGACCGCTTTCAAGAAGCTGTTGTGCTTGCATGCCCATGGCTTGCACCCGTCGCAGGTCCGGCATAATGTTATTTGCTACCAACTCGAGGTATTTCCTGTATACCTCCCGGGACTCCGGCGCGATATCAAGCAGAATGGTGTTGGGATGAATCGGCGCGTGGTTCATCAGCTCGAACGCTTCGACAAAATGGCTGCCGATGAATACACCGTATCGATCGATCCGGCCGTCTCCATCAGAATCGGCTGTCAAACGCCTGGCTATTTCGACCATGTCGTTCCAGGTCCACAGGCTGTCGGGGTACCGGATTCCAAGTTGATCAAACACGTCGCGATTGTAGTACACGCCGCAGGTAAACTCCCAGTTGCTGATGCTGTACCACCCGCCGTCGATCGATTTCCCGCGCTCGATAACGGCAGGCCGCAATCGTGAAAGGAACGGATCGCCTTTGCCGACGGTGTTCAAATCAAGGAGATATCCTTCAGCGGCAAGCTTATCCCGTACAACGGTGTTGGTATAAAAGATATCCGGCGCCTGGTCCGCGGCCAGCATTGCGTAGAGTTTCTCTTCGCCACTGAACGGATTTAATTTCACCACGATACCGGTTTTCCGCGTGAAAGCCGGTATCTCTTTTTCCAGGGCTTTTATCTGCAGGGCATTTGCCGGACAGTTGAACGTCACCGTCGGTGTCTCGGTGTCATTCCCCTTCTTTCCGCCACAAGATACCAGGAGCACCAACAGGACGGAAGCGAGCATAATCCGTACCCCGGAGTCGATTCCGTTCGGTTTGACGATCTTCCAATTCCTGATTCTTTCAGCCACGTATACCTCCAAGATTGATGCCACGCATGAACTGCTTCTGAGCCAGGAAGAAGAGAACGACATTTGGTATGAGCACCAACACCGACGCCGCCATCAACGTGTTCCATTCGACGACGCCCGACCCCAGTATCTGGGTTTTCATGAGATTCAGTCCCAACGTGAGGGTTGCCTTCTCCGGCGAGTTGATGTAAATCAGCGGGCCGAAGAAATCGTTCCACGACCCGATAAATGAAAAGATCAAGACGGTTGCGAGGGCAGGACGGGCCTGGGGGAGAATGACGCTCCAATATATGCGCAAGTGACTTGCGCCATCAATGAGCGCAGCTTCATCAAGTTCCCGGGGAATCGTCAGAAAAAACTGCCGCAAAAGAAAGATGTAGAACGGCGAACCGAACACCGCCGGAATGATCAACGGCCAATACGTATCCACCAGTCCGAGCTTTGAATACATGATGTACAAGGGAATGATCGTGACCTGGCCGGGGAGCATCATCGTCGCCACGCACAGGGCGAACAACTTGTCGCGGCCGGGGAAGCGAAGACGTGAAAACCCGTAGGCGGCAAAAGATGAAGATAGAACCATGAATAACATGTATGGAACGGTGATAATCAACGTGTTGACGAAATACCGTCCAAACGGGAGTAGTGTCACTACCCGGTAGTAGTTTTCCCAGTGCCATATCCCTGGTATCCACTTGAACGGCAAGGCGAATACACCCTGCACGTCGTGGAGCGACGAAGACAACATCCAGATCACCGGCACCATAAAGGCGGTCCCCAGTATCAGCAGAACAAGGTACTGGACCGTCGTCCTGGCCAGGAAGGATATGCGCCGGGTCCTCATGTTACCATCGACCACGTTGTGAATGAGATGATACCTTGTGCTTCACTTTTGATCCATACCTTCATAGTAGACACGCGACTTCGACATTTTCATCAGCGCCACGGTGCAGAGGAGAATAATGACGAAAAGAACCCACGCCAAGGCGGAAGCATAGCCCATCCTGAATTCCTGGAAGGCTTTCTTGTAAAGGTAGAGAACGTAAAACAGTGTTGCGTTGTTGGGACCACCTTCGCTGCCCGGTTGCGCGCTCCCCGTCATGACGAATGCCTGTGTGAAAACCTGGAAACTTCCGATCACCCCGATGATCAGGTTGAAAACAAACGCCGGCGATATCATGGGCAACGTGACGTGCCAGAACTTGCGGATTTTCCCTGCGCCATCCAATTCCGCCGCCTCGTACAGGTTCTGGGGGACACCTTGTAACGCGGCGAGAAAGATGATCATCGTGCCTCCTATACCCCACAATGACATGATAATCAAGGCAGGCTTGGCCCAACTCTCACTTTGCAGCCACAAGGGGCCGCGGATGCCAAACGCATCCAACAATGTATTGATCAATCCAAACTCGGGATTGAATATCCAAAGCCAGAGGACCGAAACGGCGACCATGTTCGTGATGGATGGAAGAAAAAACACGGTGCGAAACACCCCGATGCCTTTTAATCGCTGGTGCAGTAACAACGCAAGAATCAGGGAAACAAGAAGCCCCAGGGGAACCGAGAACGCTACGAAATAGACGGTGTTCCAGAGGCTGGTATAAAACAGCGGATCGTCGGCCACCATGTGCAGGTAATTGTTCAACCCGACCCATTTCGGCGGTGACAACAGCGTGGCCCTCGTTAAACTGAGGTAGAGAGAATACAGCATTGGGCCTGCGGTCAGCAGGATGAAGCCGATGATCCACGGTGCAACAAACCCATATCCGGTGAAATGCCTCCTGATCACGATATGTCCCCTCGCGATCTACACATGACCTTCGAAAGCTTCATCCCCGAACAAGGTTTCGGGATGCAACCTGGCCGGTGTTCCAGCTACCGCTTCGATAATCATGTGATTGATCGTAACATCTTCCCCGTTGATACTCCGCTTGAGGACCTTTTCACGGAGACCGTCGTACCGGAATTCCATGAAACCCGCCGGACCCGAAAAGGTAATCTCCCTGACGTAATCATTGGAGTCGCGTTCTTCCACGCGATAGTCCTTCGCCCTGGAAACAAAGGCATTGAACGAAGTGAAATCTTCCTGCGGCACCAGGGCTATGGCAAAACCGTTTCGCCATGCGGATAATTCATCCCTGCTAAAATCACGCTCCTCT
>JAJRXL010000293.1 GCA_024276335.1 Bacteroidota bacterium | reverse complement strand
CCAATGCTCCTGTACGTAACCGGTGAATGCCAGCGTTGAATGACCTGTTCGATTCGCATCGTGTAATAACTCTCCTCGTCCAGCACCGAGAGCGAAACCGCCGCCAGGAGAAGAGCCAGTATTTTCAGTGTTCGCATGTTGTCGGCTCCGTGTGGGAAAATCTTCGGCGGTAGGATAATCAAAAAACAGGACGGAGTCAAGCATGGAATGCCGCGCAGAAACTAGCGGAACCATTCAACTTTCGGTCATTCCCGGCTCTTCGAGAAGACAGTCCAGTTCCCTGTTTACATCTTCAAGTGAAACGACCTCGCGAACCAGGAGCCGCAGCTCGTGGTCATCCTGCTCAAGGCGCATTCGGTCCCGTTGACGCATGATGCTATTTGCCAGCGCCGGGAAAACCTTTTCGTAGAATTCCTCGTGTTCGGCGGGAGGGAACACTACCGTCATGCCGGTAGAGTCCACGGAAATCCGCTGGAACCCTGCCCGGGCGGCCTTCCTCCGCAACTGCGCCACTTTTGCCAGGTTGTGAACCTCCTCCGGCGGATCGCCGAAGCGGTCTGCAAGCTCTTCCAGGATGTCGTTGATATCGCCTTCGTCGCGCAGGTTGTACAGGCGGCGGTAGTAATCGTAGCGTTCTGTGGGATCGGAAACGTAGTCCCCGGGAATGATGGCGTCGATCCCCAGCTCGATCACCGTGTCCACTTCCTTCTCCGGCTCGGGGATTGTATCGAACACCTCTCCGAATTCTTCGGCTTTCAACTCCCGCACCGCTTCCTCCAGGGTCTTGACGAACAGGTCGAACCCGATTTCGTAGATGAAGCCGGTCTGCTCCGCGCCCAGCAGGTTGCCCGCTCCCCGTATTTCCAGGTCGCGCATGGCGAGCTGAAAACCCGAACCCAGGGCCATGAACTCTTCCAGAGCCTGGAGGCGGCGCAGGGCCTGTCGGGACAACTTCTTGCCCTTGTCGATAATGAGGTAGGCGTAGGCCTGCTCGTTTGCCCTGCCCACGCGGCCCCGGAGCTGGTACAGCTCGGCCAGACCGAAGCGCTCCGCCCGGTTGATGAAGATGGTGTTGGCGTTGGGGATGTCCAGTCCCGACTCGATGATCTTGGTCGTAATAAGCACGTCGATTTTGCGTTCGAGGAACCTCATCATCACCCGTTCCAGCTCCGCGTTCTTCATCTGGCCGTGGGCGATTTCCATGCGTACACGGGGCAGGAGCCTTTGCAGGGCGCCTTCCAGAATGTCGATGTCGTTCACACGGTCGTTCACGAAATACACCTGACCGCCGCGCTCCAGCTCACGCATGATGCCCTCCCGGATGATCTCCTGGTCGAAGGGGATGATCTCGGTGATGATGGGCAGGCGATTGCGTGGGGGCGTCTCGATGAGGGAGAGATCGCGGGCGCCCAGCAGGGAGAAGTTGAGTGTGCGGGGGATGGGAGTCGCGGTCAGTGTCAGTGTGTCGATGTGCTCGCGCATCTTTCTCAACCGTTCCTTGGCCGCCACACCGAAGCGGTGCTCCTCGTCGATGACCAGGAGGCCGAGGTCTTTAAATACGATATCCCGGCTCAGCATCCGGTGTGTCCCGATCACGATGTCCACCGTGCCCCTGCTGAGACCCTCCAGGACTTCCCGCGTGCGCTTGGGCGAACGGAAACGCGACAGCGCTTCCACCCGGATGGCGTACCGGTGCAGCCTGTCGTTGAACGTGTGGTAGTGCTGCTGGGCGAGAATGGTGGTCGGCACCAGGATGGCGACCTGCTTGCCCGCCATCACCGCCTTGAACGCCGCGCGCACGGCGACCTCCGTCTTGCCGAATCCCACGTCCCCGCAAATCAGCCGGTCCATGGGCACCTGCGACTCCATGTCCACCTTCACTTCGCGCGTGGCTTGCGCTTGGTCGGGCGTATCTTCGTAGATGAAAGACGCCTCCAGTTCCTTCTGCCATTCGTTGTCGGGAGGGAAGGGAAAACCCCGGGCCAGCTTGCGTTTCGCGTAGAGGGCGATCAGGTCGCGGGCGATGTCTTTCAGGCGTTTCTTGGTACGGGCTTTCAACCGCGCCCATTCCGCGCTTCCGAGCTTGCTGAGTTTCGGTTCCTTGCCCTCCTGCCCGGAGTACTTGGAGATGCGGTTGATGTAGTTCAGGTTGACGTACAGCATGTCGCCGCCGTCGAAGGCAATCTTG
>JAJRXL010000292.1 GCA_024276335.1 Bacteroidota bacterium | reverse complement strand
GAGGAAGTGTTCGTCGAGGAACACTACGTGCCGATCTTTAAGGTATCGAAAGAACTTCGCGCAGGAGTCGATCGCAACCTCAAGGCCAAGGAACGGGCTCACAGCGAAGAGGAGTCTGCATGACCAAACACTCTGCATGCCACGAATGCGGTTTTCCCCTCGAGGGTGCGGAAACTTCCTGCCCCAATTGCGGGATACCGCTCGAGACGATGTCGCCACGTCCTGAGGCGGAGGCTGCCCCCCGGGCAGCCACTTCCGAAAAACCGGAACCTGCACCAGACGAGGACGTCGGTTCCGGTTACGACCTGGCGGACGAAGGGAACGAAGAAGCGAACAGCGGTTTCTTCTGTACGCATTGCGGAACGCGAAATCCCGCGGATGCGAATTTCTGTTACAAGTGCGGGAACTCCTTGAAAATCACGGCGCCCCGGCCCCGTCCGCGGAAAGGTGGAACGAAGAAAGTCGGCGGGAAACAGAAACGATCTTCCGCTCCAAGCCGGGGTAGTGGCGGGGAAAAAAAGAGCGGTTCGCTGTCGTCCAACATGTTGTACGGCGGCTTCGCCGTTATCGCCCTCATCATCCTTGCCCTCGTGTACTTCAACCGCCATGCCGCCAACGATTCCGCGGCCATGGCCGATCACGCGGTACACTTACAGTCGCTGGATGAAGCGCGACTGGCCATGGAAAACGACCCGGAGAATCCCGCGGCCGTGCTCCATTACGCAAACAAGCTGTTTGACACGGGGATGTTCCAAAAAGCCATCGAGATGTACCGGAAGTATCTCGTGAAACGGCCCGAGGACTCCAATGCACGGATCGACATGGGGGTCTGCTATTTCCAACTGGGACAGAACGAGAAGGCGATCAGCGTAATGGAAGAAGCCTTGCAATACACCCCGAAGCATCAGAAAGGGCACTACAACCTGGGTATCGTTAATCTCAGCCTTGGTAACACCGCAAAAGCGCGGGAGTGGTTTCAGAAAACCATCGACATCGATCCGAATTCCAAGGTGGCAAACATGGCACGCAAACAACTTGCCCAGCTTGACCAAGGTTGAACGGACTGTTAAAGAATCATTACTTTACACGTTAAAAAGAGGAGTATATGCCGAGCGGAAAAAAACGCAAGCGACACAAAATGGCGACACATAAGCGGAAAAAACGATTGCGCAAGAATCGCCACAAAAAGAAAAACCGTTAACTTGACGAGATAAACCAATGGAACGTCTCTGGTCTCCCTGGCGCTCAACCTACATTCAGTCCTTCGCCTCCTCGGATGGCGACGAGCGATGCGTCTTCTGTGATGCCCGGGACGGCGACGACGACGACCAGCGGTTTCTCGTCAAGCGGCATGACCACTGTTATGCCATTTTAAACCTTTATCCATACAACAGCGGTCACCTGTTGATTGTCTCCAACAGTCATGTACCGACGCTTCGCGAACTGGACGACACCATTTACACCGAGATGATGTTCATGATCCGGCGCTGGTCGCATGTCATACAACACGTCATGCATCCTCACGGGTTCAACATCGGGTTGAACATCGGTCGAACGGCCGGCGCCGGGATCGACCTGCACATCCACTGGCACATTGTCCCGCGATGGCGAGGCGATGTGAACTTCATGCCGGTCATCAGCGACACCAAGGTCATCTCGGAGGACATGCGGGAGACAATGATCAAGTTCCGCGAAACCTATGATGAGTTGTATCCCTAGTCCCTGATTTTTTCGGAACCTATAAAAAGGAGAGGATGACATATGGCAGATGAAGGAACGGGCCTTGCCAAAGGCCTTTTGATCGGGTTTTTCACGGGCGGGCTGATCGGCGCTGCCCTGGCTCTTTTGTACGCGCCGAAATCCGGCAAGGAACTCCGCGAGGATTTACGCCAAAGCACGGATAAAATCCTTGAGGATGCCGAACACTATCTCGACACCGCCAAGAAAAAGGCGACGGAACTGATCAACGACGGTAAGGAGAAATCGGAGACGTTGATTGCGGAAGCGAAGACCAAGGCGAACGAGCTGCTCAAGGATGCCGAGGACATTCTCGCCTCCGCCAAGAAACGCGTCGCCGATGAAGCCGCGACGGTTCAAACGGCTGTCAAGGAAGGCGTGGACGCGTACAAAGAGCAACGGACAAAGAAAAGTTGATAAGCACTCATTGAGGACCCGGAAGGGACGCCTGTCCTTTCCGGGTCTGATTATTTCGGGATGCATTATGACATCTGAACCCATTCTTCTCATCGGTTTGCTGGTGCTGGCGGGAGTCGTCGCCGTGTTCGCCGTACTGGCGCTCCAGGCGTCGCGCAAGGCAATCATGCAAATCCAGCGCGACGTGGCCGAGATCAAGCATCACCTGGTGGAGACGCTCGATACGTATAACGAACTCGGCGAACAATCGACGAAACTCGTCAATGAAACGACGCCGGTCGTCGAGGACATCCAGTCGGTCGTGCGAAACGCCACAGCCGCGATAGAGCGCGTCATTGATCTCGAGCAGAGCCTCGTCGATGAAATCGAGCCTCCCGTGCGAGAGATCAAGTCCATCCTGGCGGGCATCCGCAGCGGCCTGGAAACGTTTCATGCAGCACTGAGAGGCAAAAAGGGAACGGGGAGCGATCAAGAGGAATACATTCCGTTTTCGTACCTGAAAAAATGAACACGCGCCTCTCAGCACTGTTCGAAGCGGCGCGACCGAAACAGTGGGTGAAAAATCTCGTGATTTTCGCCCCGTTGTTGTTCTCCCAGAATCTTTTTCATCCCGACAGTCTGCTGGCTACTGCCGTGGGTTTCCTATTGTTTTCCCTCGGCGCCAGCAGTATCTACCTGCTCAACGACTTTGCCGACGTGGAGAAGGACCGGGCCCACCCGGTCAAGCGTCACCGGCCCGTCGCCTCCGGGCGTCTTCCCGCATCCTGGGCGCTCACCGCTTTCCTGCTGACGGCTCCAACCGTCATCGTGCTCGCTATCGCGGTCAAGCCGGACTTCGGGTTCATCCTGGCGGGCTACATCGCCCTGAACGTCGTGTATTCGTTCTTCCTCAAGAGGCAGGTCATTCTCGACGTGATGAGCATCGCGGCCTCGTTCCTGTTGCGCATCGTTTCGGGGGCGATTATTATCAACGTGCCCATGTCCGAGTGGCTGCTGATATGCACGTCGCTTCTCGCCCTGTTCCTCGGTTTCAGCAAGCGGAGACACGAGATCGAGTACCTGGACGAGGAGGCGCGTTCTCACCGCCCCGTGCTCGAGGAATACAGCACGTACTTTCTCGACCAGATGATCTCGCTGGTTACGGCGGCGACCTTGGTGTTCTACGTGCTCTACACGGTCTCCCCGGAAACCGTCCAGAAGTTCGGTTCCAAGAACCTGGTCTTCACGATTCCGTTCGTCCTCTACGGCCTGTTCCGGTACCTGTACCTCGTGCACCAGCGCAAATCCGGCGGCGACCCGACACTCGAATTCCTGACGGATAAACCCCTGCTGGCGGACGTCTTCCTCTGGGTTGCAACCGTGGTGTTCGTTATTTACTATTACTGATGTTTACTTCCATATCACCGACCATAGACCCGACTTTATGAAATCTTCAACTGTCGCAGTTCTGAAAACTTCGCCTGATACCGTCCTGGAAGATATCCAGGAGGCGATGAACCGGGCGGATGCAGACCAGGCGCTCGATCCGTCGGCGCCGACCATCCTCAAGGACAACATATCCTGGCACTTTCCCTACCTCAGCGCGAACACGACGCCGTGGCAACTGGAAGGAACCATCCAGTGGTTGAAGAACCACCGGTTCCCCGAACTTGTCGCGGTGCATAACAACACGGTCGTAACCGATCCGTTCAAGGGCGGAAGGCTCAACAAGCTCGAGCCGCTGTACGTGAAATACGGCATCGCGGAGCGGTTCAATTTCCGAAAAGAGGATATCGCGTGGGAGCGTTACGAACCCAAGGCCCGCATGCGCGCCCTGCACAAGGTCTTCCCCCACGGCATCCATATCCCTTCTTTCTTCAAGGGCAAGAACATCATCCACCTCCCGACGGTGAAGACTCATATCTACACGACGACAACGGGCGCCATGAAGAACGCCTTCGGCGGTTTGCTCAATACCCGCCGGCATTACACGCATACCTGGATCCACGAAACACTGGTCGATCTCCTCGCGATCCAGAAGGAAATTCATTCCGGGATCTTTGCCGTCATGGACGGCACCCTCTGCGGTTCCGGCCCGGGGCCACGCACGATGATACCGGTGGAAAAGGACTACATCCTCGCCTCCGCCGACCAGGTGGCCATCGATGCCGTGGCTGCGAAAATGATGGGTTTCGATCCCATGTCCATCCCTTACATCCGCATGGCGCACGAAGACGGGCTGGGCGTGGGTGATCCCCGCGACATCACGATTGAAGGCGAGGACATATCATCGGTGAACTTCGGGTTCACCGTCGGGGACAACGTGGCAAGCCACGTAGGCGATTTCCTGTGGTTCGGACCGTTGAAATCCTTGCAGAAGCTTTTCTTCCACACTCCCCTCGTGTACCTCTTCGTCTTCGGTTCGTACTTCTACCATGACTTCATCTGGTGGCCGCTGAAAGGCAAGCCTATCCAGCGCGACGTCAGGCGGAATACCAAGTGGGGAAAATTTTTCGTCCAGTACCCGGGGCAGAATTCGCTGTAAGAGACCTCTTCACCCGCTTGCGCAGTTCGGCAACACGAGGTAGCAGGTATGAAAATGATTGTCCCCGCCTTCCAGGTACGCATCACCTCCCGCCTCCACGAGAATTTTCCTGGCGAATTCGAATCCCAGTGTCGTAGCGGTTCCCCCCTTTCCACGGCCCTTAATGACGTCCTCGATGCGCGACCTCTCGTGGGGAGCCGCTGCAAGCGGTTCGTGTTGCACCACGAGCACCGTGCGCGGTCCCAGGTCGTGTTCACGCACGATGATGGACGTGGATGCCGGGTCGGTGACGGTCAGCGAGGAATGCAAAACCTGGTAGAGGGCTTCGCGCACCGCCGAACCGGGCAGATAAACCGTACGATCGCTGACTTCGACGTCGAGGGCGACGCCGTGACGCGTAATATCCTGCGACAGCTCGTTCAACACCTGCTCCACCATTGCGCGCACGGTGGTCGTTTCGCATTCCAGGGTGTTTATTTCCGCACGGCTGAAACGGTACATGTCCTCGATATAGGAATGCATGCGCTCGCTGTTTCTCCTGACGATATCGAGGATAGCCCGAACTTGCGGACTGCCCGTGAAAGCCAGCTCGTGCCCAAGAATTTCCACGTACCCTTTCACCGACGTTAACGGGCTCTTCAACTCGTGCCCGACGGCGTGGATCCATTTCTGGTACGTCGCGAGGTCTTGTCGCTCGCTCTCTTCTCCCGCAGCGCACTCCATCTGCACCATGTTTTTTCCGCCGAGCGTCACGCGCCAAAGTGTACACGTCAGGCGGAGCGCTTCTTTCCCGGACGTGCTGACCGCCGTTATTCGCCAGGGTTCGCCCTCGGTATCGGGTGGTTGCCGAACAGCCCGGGACGGGAGAAGGTCGAACACGAGGAATGTTTCCACCGGCAGACCGGTCGCTCCGCGCGGTTCGACGTCCAGACAACGGGAGAAAGCATCGTTGCAAAACACGATACATGACGCTTGCTCGTCGAGAAGAAGCGTGGGCACAGGGGAAGCGTTAAGGAGTTCCACGCAGCAATCATCCAGGATATCGCTTTCGTTCGAATTGCATTCATCCATGATAGACCCGGTATTCTGTGATAGACCCGGTATTCTGTTTTTCAATTCCAGGTTAAACTACAAAAACTTTTTCAGATTCGTATAAACCATGGCCATCGTTTCGCATCCCAAAGCTCCTCTCCATTTCGCGCGGCTGCTGTCGCTACAATGAAAACAGGGCGCATGGTCAGGCGCCCCGTCTCCTGTAAAACCGGTGAAGTCAGTCGGAAAGCCCGATGCCGTACTTGTCGCTGATATCGAGCGGCGGCATGGGACCGTCGAGCGGCTTCAAGTCGCGCACGTACCAGTCGTACCAGTCGAGCTGGCGATACAGCACGTCGATGCGGCCGGGTTGCCGGCGGTTACCGTGTCCCTCGTCCGGGTACTGCACCAGCCGCACCGCGGGATGATTGTTCATTTTCAAGCGGCGGTAGAGCTCCATGCTCTGGGACGGATGCACCCGCGTGTCCGCCGCGCCACCGTAGATCAACGTCGCGGTCTTGCTCTGGCGCGCATAGTATATCGGGCTGCGCTCGAGCGCGAGCTCCCAGTCATCCTCCAGTCGTTTCTTGGCGTGGACGTAGAGGTTTTCGTACGGGATATCGGTTGTGCTGCGCTTGCTGATGAGATCGCTGACGCCGACGAACATGCAGACCGCGCGCACGTAGCGCGTGTAGTACGTCGCGAACCAGGCCGACGCGTACCCGCCGTACGATCCTCCGCCCAGGCCTATGCGCCGCTTGTCCGCAATGCCCTTTTTCACCAGGTAGTCGATTCCGTCCGCGATGTCGTCGAATTCCCTGCCCGCGGGATCGCCGAATCCGACCGCGGCGTACTTGACGCCGTAGCCCGTGCTGGCACGGTAGTTCGGATAGAACACGACGTAGCCCTTGCCCGCCAGGACCTGCCCCGGCGTCGCGTAGTACGTGTTCCAGCCGTTCGAGTAATGCGACTCCGGCCCTCCGTGCACGATCACGATCAGCGGGTAGGATTCGCCTTCCCGGTACCCGACGGGATGAAGGAGCAGTCCCTCTATCTCCCACCCGTCACGCGACTTGTAGCGGATGACGCTTTGTTTGCCGAGTTCCCGTTCCGCCAGCCACGGATTGCTGTCGGTCAGGCGCTTCGGTTCCCCATCCGGCGACCACGCGTACAGCTCCCGGGGAGAATACGGTGTCTGCCCCGTGAAGGCCACGTGTTTCAGACCGGACGTGAAGGTCGGCGGATCGAAGATAATCCCGTTGTCCTTCGAGTGGAGGATGACTTTCCGCTCGCCGCCCGTCCTCGGCACGAGGCTCAACGTCGTCTGCACGCCTTCCCCGGCCCGGTACACAACGGTCGCATTGTCTTTCCAGCCGACCCAGTTCACGTGTCCTATGAAATCGGGTATGGTAAGATTCTTTGCCGCGCCGCCCGCCGTGGGGATCACGAACACCTGGCTTACCTGGTTGTCGTCGCGCGTGAGCGCGGCCGCGTAAGCAAGGTACGTGCCGTCCGGATTGAAGGAATAATTCCCAAGCTTGCCGGGGTTGTCGGTCAACCGCTTCTTTTCCCCCGTCGCGACGTTCACGAGGTACACTTTCTTGAACATGTACGAATGATCGATAAGGTTCTTGGGTGAAATGGCAGCAGCGATGTACTTGCCGTCGGGCGAGAACTCCAGCGACCAGACCGCCATTCCCTCGACCAGCGCTTTCGGCTTTCCGGCCTGGACGTCGTTCTCCAGGTTCACGATGTACAGGTTGCGCGGCCGGATGTTCTCCTCGTAGAAGATGAAACCGTAGCCTTTTTTCTCCAACGCCTGCTGGTGTTTGGATTTTGGTGGAATACTGACGTAGGCGATTTTCTTTCCCGATGGATGCCAGCGATAGGACAGGACCGACGTCTCCGCGCGCGTCACCTGCCGGGCCTCGCCGCCGTCCACGGGAATCAGCCACACCTGCGAACCATTGCTCCCCTCACGGCGCGTGGTGAAACTGACCGCGGACCCGTCCGGCTTCCACTGGACGGACCCGATCGCCACCTTGCCCGTGATGAAGGGCCGGATATCCCCGGTCATTGGCGAGGCGAGATAGAGTTCGTAATACGCTCCTCCGGGTTTTTCATTTGCTTTTCGTGGCACACGGAGCGTGTACGCGATCCAATCGCCGCCCGGGCTGATGACCGCGCTCGTCACGTAGCGGGTGTTCAGCAGGTCGCGGGGACCGTACGGTTTCCCGCTCGCGTGCAACGGCACGTGCATTGAAAACAGGCCTGCTGTGAGAAGCAGCCAGGACAAGCTCCATGCAACCGTGCGCGCACGGTTACCGGAATGGATACGTGGACAGAGTCGTTTCACCAATCTGCCTCCTTTCTCGATATGTATTGAAAACACGGCATACATGAAGATATGCCGACGGGCGATTCAAACAAAGAGCGTGCGGAGCCCGGCTGACCGGGTCGGCTATGAAGCACTCGTACAAAG
>JAJRXL010000291.1 GCA_024276335.1 Bacteroidota bacterium | reverse complement strand
ACCAAGTGCAACAACAAGAAGGGAAATCACAATCCGGATGACATCGGCATGCATCCGTTGCGTAAACCTCGCCGCCCTTCTCATCTCCTGTTCATCCAAACCGCAATCGGCGTCCCCGACGACCAGTGGCGTCCGTACCTTTTTTTACAATAATGGACAACAATGGTTATCGAACGTGTGCCGGGGAGGGATTTATTCCTCCTCTTTTTCTATCTTACGCTGTATTGTATATCCAGCATCGTTGGGAATGACAACATACACAAAAAAGCGAATCCTCAGTGGGATGAGGCCCACAGGAAAACTTCACCTCGGACACTGGACGGGAGCCCTGGAAAATTGGGTCCGCCTCCAGGACACGTATAGCAACTTTCATCTGGTAGCCGATTACCACGCCCTCACGACGAATCCCGATACGAGCGAGCTGGAGCGGAACACAATCGACATGGTGATCGACTGGCTGGCCGGCGGCATCGATCCCGCGCGAAGCCCCGTTTTTCGCCAGTCACAAGTAAAGGAACACGCCGAATTGTTCCTGCTCTTTTCCATGCTCATCACCAAGGCGCGGCTTGAACGAAATCCTGCCGTCAAGGACCAGGCGCGCGACCTTCACATCGAATCGATGATATACGGACACCTCGGATACCCCGTGTTACAGGCGGCTGACATTCTCCTCTACAAAGGTGAGGTCGTTCCCGTGGGAGAGGACCAGCTTTCGCACATCGAAATTACACGTGAGATTGCGCGACGGTTCAACAACCAGTATGGGCAGGTATTCCCCGAACCGGAACCTTTGCTCACATCGTTCGCGCGCCTGCCAGGGCTGGACGGCATGGATCGCAAGATGAGCAAATCTCTTAACAATGCCATCCTGCTCTCCGACCCACCCGAAACCGTGAATCAAAAACTTCGGAAAGCCGTGACCGACCCGGCAAAAGTGCGAAGGAATGATCCCGGTCATCCAGACATCTGCCTGGTATTCAAATACCACCAGAAATTCAATCCGACCGCGGTTGACGAGATCCGCACGGATTGCGAATCCGGCGCCTTGGGTTGCGTCGATTGCAAGAAACGATGCGCCGCGACGATCAACGCATTCCTGACCCCTTTCCGTGAACGCAGAGCATTGTACGACTCCGATCCCGATCGCGTCATGGATATTCTCCGAGAGGGGGAAAAACGCGCCGCCGTGGAAGCACGGAAAACCATGGACGACGTTCACCGGGTAATGAAGCTGGGATAAGTAATGGCAACGTATAAGGTAAAAGTTCCAAATTTTGAGGGCCCCCTCGACCTGCTCCTGTTCTTCATCAAGCGGGACGAGCTGGATATCTATGATATTCCCATCGCGCATATTACCAAGGAGTTTCTCGAGTACATCCATCTCATGAAGATGTTGGACCTCTAGCTTGCGGGCGAGTTCATCGTCATGGCATCAATCCTGATGCAGATCAAGGTCCGGATGCTGCTCCCCAAGTCCACAATTGACGAAGACGACGAGGAAGAAGTGGAAGACCCCCGTACGGAGCTCGTTCGACGGTTACTCGAATACAAACGATACAAGGAAGTGGCCCAACAGATGCGAGGCCTGGAGGAAGAACAGCGGCAACGATTTTTTCGGCGGTACTTCAAGAACGACGTACAACTCCAAGAAGAGCCGGTGGGAAACGAGATCCTCAAAGACGTCACGATGTACGATCTCATTCGAGCCTTCAGGCACGCGCTCCATAACGCGCCCCGGACCTCTCCCCACACAGTGGAAGAGATCCCGTACACGATCGAGGAGCAGGGTCGAATCATCATGCAGAAGTTCGAAACCAGGGACGAATTCAGTTTCGAGGAACTCATGATGGAATTGCCGGACAAAACCGCCATCGTCGTAACATTCGTCGCCCTGTTGGAACTCATGCGGTCACACGCTGTAATAGTACGAAACCATACCGTCTTCAATTCTTTCGTCATTGCAAAACGGGAAACGACAACTGCATGACAAATTCCAAACAACCAGGAAACACTGAGCGCCGGCGGGAGGATGAACCGGAAGACACGACTCCTTCATCGCAAAAAGAACCTACACCCGTCGACCAAGGGCAAACACCTATGACTATGATTCAAAATAGAGAAGAAACCGGCAACGACAATCCACCGACGACGGAACCTGAAGGCGTGATAGCGACAGGATCACCGGACGTTGCCGCTGACACGAATCCCGAGAATACCGCTGCGGATGCTCAGGGAGAGGGCTCCGCTGAAGATCACCCGCAGGCCGAAACGGAACAAGCCGACCATGCCGACCGGCATTTCATGAATGTCATTGAAGCATTGATTTTTGCTTCGGACGAACCCCTGACATTTCGCCAAATTAAAACGGTACTCGAAGATGGAAAAGGGGGTGATCAACGGGCTCGCGTGGAGCGGCCTTCTGCTTCGCTGCCCCGAGGCTCCCAGAAAGGCTCGTCACTTACGATCAATCGATTCCGTGCGCTGGTTACGGCGCTTAACCGGGAATACGAACAGCATAACCGGGCGTTCCGCATCGTGGAGATTGCGGGGGGGTATTCGTTTCAGACAGTCCCCGAATACGGTACGTGGATCGGCAGGCTCTTTGCCGCCCGTTCCCGAAGACGGTTAACCCCTTCGGCCCTTGAGACCCTTGCGATTGTCGCTTTCCGTCAGCCCATCAGCAAACCCGCAATTGAAGCAATCCGTGGTGTCAACGCGGACCACGTGATCAAATCCCTGCTGGAAAAAGACCTGATTACGATCGTAGGACGGGAAGATACCGTGGGCCGTCCCCTTCTCTACGGCACGACGAAAACATTCCTGGTGCACTTCGGGCTTGGTAGCCTCGGGGATCTTCCAAAGCCAAGGGAAGTCGAAGAGTTGTTTCGGGATGGAGACGTACCAGACGACATGGACACGGATCCAGAAAGCAAAGATGAAACACCTCGCACAAAAGAAGATATCTCCGGTGACTCCACTCATCCCGGTGACGACGACACCGAGCATCCATTCTTCCATTCATCAACCGTCAACGTCGGTATTACCCTTGACGAGAGCCGGGAAATAGACGAGAATCAAAGCGACGCAGAATCGGAAGCGAGCGAGGAACATATTATCCGGAATTCACAAAAAGAGACTGATGAAGAGACCCACGCGGAAGAAGAAAGCGACGACTAGCTCGGGAAAGAAACCACTTCGCCAATCACCGGAAGGTGTTCGCGTGGAAACCGGTCCGATTCGATTAAACAAGTATATCGCTGCCTCGGGCCTGTGTTCACGCCGAAAAGCGGATGAGCTTATTTCCATGGGCTTCGTGAGAATTAACGGGGAAACGGTAACCGAACTGGGCGTGCGCGTCATCCCGGGCAAGGACCGGGTCACGGTAAAAGGGCGGGAAATCCTACTCGATGCCAAGCTCGTTTACATTCTCCTAAATAAACCGAAGGACTACATCACCACCGCCCACGATGAAAAGAACCGTAAAACGGTGCTCGATCTCGTGCCGGCGACGCACCGCCTTTTCCCGGTTGGGCGTCTTGACCGAAATACAACCGGCGCTCTCCTCCTCACCAACGACGGTGATCTTGCCTACCACTTGACTCATCCGTCGTTCGAAGTGGAAAAATCCTACCGGGTGAAGCTGGATAAACCCATTTCCGCTGCGCAACTCCACGAACTCACGAGGGGCATTCACCTTTCAGACGGTAAAACGGCGCCGGGAAATGCATGGATCATTGAGGGCACGAAGCGGCTTGAAGTCGCACTCGTTATCCACGAAGGGAAAAACAGGCAGGTGCGAAGGATGTTCGAATCGCTCGGTTTCACCGTTAAACGCCTCGATCGCTTTTCCTACGCGGGCCTGACCACGACGGGTTTGAAACGCGGCGAATGGCGGTTCCTGACTGCGAGAGAGATCAAGAACCTGTACCAATTAGTAAAGCAGCGAAAAAACACGGAGCACATTTCTTGAACATCATCACAGAAAACACGGAAAGACGCTGATGCCGAGACGGGACGACTTGCGCTCAATCCTCATCATCGGTTCCGGTCCCATTGTCATCGGCCAGGCATGTGAATTCGATTATTCCGGGACCCAGGCGTGCCGCGTTCTGCGGGAAGAGGGCTACCGGGTCATACTGATCAACAGTAACCCGGCAACTATCATGACCGATCCCGAATTCGCGGATGCCACGTATATCGAACCGATATCACCCTATTTTATCGAACGGATTATCGAGAAAGAAAAGCCCGACGCCATTCTTCCCACCATGGGTGGGCAAACCGCGCTTAACGCCGTTGTCGAGCTTGCGGAACGAGGGGTCTTGGACAAGCACGGGATAGAACTTATCGGAGCGCAACTTCCCTCCATTCGAAAGGCGGAGGATCGGCAGGAGTTCCTAGCAGTCGTCCACCGCTGCGGCCTCGAAATGCCGAAGGGGAGGTTCGTTCAGAGTTACGAGGAGGCGCTTTCCCTTCTCGATTCCATCGGCTTCCCCATCATTATCCGCCCTTCATTTACTCTTGGCGGCACGGGCGGGAGCATCGCGTTCAATATCCAGGAGTTTGAAACCAAGGTCACTCAAGGTCTCGTATCCAGCCCCGTTCACCAAGTATTAATCGAGGAATCCATTCTCGGCTGGAAAGAGTACGAGCTGGAGATCATGCGCGACATTGCAGACAATGTTGTCATCGTGTGTTCAATTGAGAACGTGGATCCGATGGGTGTCCACACCGGGGATTCCATCACGGCGGCGCCCGCCCAAACCCTCTCCGACAAGGAATACCAGCGCTTGCGCGATGCTTCTATCAGGATCATCCGGGAAATAGGTGTGGAAACCGGCGGATCGAATATCCAGTTCGCCGTCCACCCGAAGACCGGGAGGATGGTGGTCATCGAGATGAATCCCCGCGTATCGCGATCCTCCGCTCTCGCGTCCAAGGCCACGGGATTTCCTATCGCCAAGATAGCGGCAAAGCTGGCCGTGGGATACACGTTGGAGGAGATTCCCAACGACATTACACGAGAGACCCCGGCCTGTTTCGAACCGACCCTTGATTACGTCGTAGTCAAGATCCCTCGTTGGGATTTCGCGAAATTT
>JAJRXL010000290.1 GCA_024276335.1 Bacteroidota bacterium | reverse complement strand
TTCCGCAGGTTCGATTCCAGGTACCGCCGGGGATACATGCCCCGGTTCAGGGAAGTGCTTACGAACTGGTCGAAACCGGGGCAATAGGTGTAGAACCGCGGGTACACTTCGCCGGGAACGCCTTCTTCCAGGGCTTCGGGAAACGCTAGGCCGTTGATTTCCAGGTGCGTGAATCCCAGGCGCGCCATCTCCCGGACGTAGTCTTGCCGATCGAGGTTGCGAACCGTGCGCGCGGCCTGGGTGAAGTACAAGTCCCAGACGGGGCGGTTCCAGGCAAACGCGGGTTCGATGAACAGCGGGTTCTCGTTCCGCGGTCGCCTGTCAAAGAAACCATCGTTCAGAAGAGTGTAGAAAGAGTACAGGTAGTACGTGTGTGACGCGGCGAGTCGTCCTCGGGCATGTTCGTCGATATCGAAGAACACCCAGCGTTGCGTTCGCTTGGAGCTGATGCGCGCCCGACGAGGTAGCTTTCCCACGGAAATGGAGAGAGTCGGCCCTGCGCGTTTCGGACGCGATCCTTCCACAAGTCGCGCACGGGGCGCATGGACGCGAACGATTTCCCGTGCGATGGTTCGGCAAACCGGAGGCGCTCCGGTGGGCATGTGTATCCACCGGAGTTCCCGGCAGAATTTCCCGAATGTGTACTTTCGCGTCATGGGGGAGTTACTTCTCCTGTTTTCGCTCATCGGTCGTGAGACGGTTGAAATCGAGCACTACCTCGGTCGAACTGTCGGACATGGTTACGATGCCGCTTCCGACGCGGCTGTGCATGTAGGGACCTTCGAAAAGACGATCCTTCGGGAATAACACGGGCCGGTTGTTGACTTTTCCGGCTTCATCGCCCCAGCGGCGTTCAAAGGCCATTCCATCGGGAAGTGCAAACCGCAGCGTCATGTCGTCTCCGTCCCCGATCAGGGTCGGCTTGCTTGCCGAGAGAATGCGTTCCTGGAATTTCCTGAAATTCGCCCTCCCGTTTTTTTCGCCCATCGGTTTCGTGACGACGACGAAACCCGTGCGGTCTGCCGGGCAACGGAAAATATCGTACGTGTCACGTGGCATCCAGGAGCCGGGTCGTCCCGGGAAGAAGGCGAGATAAAAGCCCTTGTCAACGCCGAATATCCAACCCCCTTTTTCCACGCGTCGAAGGCACCGGGGAAAATATACGTTGACGTGGTTGTATCGTTCGCCGGGCGGCACCTGGTACAGGGCAAGCAGGACGTTGTTCACCTGGAAGATTTTTTCATAGAGCGAGCTCGATGTCAGCTTGTCCGGCGATGAATACGTCTTTTTCTGCGAGCTGACGATCTGCGTCAGGTACTTGACTTCCTCGGGGAAGAACATCCCCAACTCCTTTCCGGAAACGAACGGATGCATGGAAAAGAACGTGCTGTTCGCCGCCGAGCCGAGCCAAGTGACGTCCCAGGTATGCTGCTGGATAGGTTGAAGAATTCCTCCCTGCAGGCTGCCAAGGCAATACAGGGACGTCATGTAATCGTACTTGTACACGGGCGGATTCAATTCACGGCTGAACCGGATGATGTTTCGCACCCTTTTTACTTCGGTGTGGACGTAGGGACGGTCGCGGTTGTTAGCAAGTTGCTTGAACAGTGTGGGCGGGCGATACGAGGACAGCGCCGCCACGATCGACCAACCGTACGGGGAGGAAGGAAGAGGGATTTCACCCGAGTAGAGGTAGTGAAATACCGTGACCCTGTTGTTGACCGTTTCCTGGACGCCGTTCTGGTACACGCGGCTGTGTCCGCCGCAATACGCACCCCGCAGCGACTCCGACAGGTAATCCGCCAGGAGAAGATCGAGCATCATACCGGCCATTTGCTGTATCTCCGGTTCCTGGGCAAAGTCCTGGAGCAGGAACAGGGGCGTGAGGTACATGAAGATGTAATGCGGGGAATCGAACTCCCCCTGTCCCCTGGTGGCGGTCAGCCGCGCCCAGTGCATGAGCCAGCCGCGGGCTTCGTCGTATATCTCCTGCGTGGCGCGATGCGTGTACCACCGGGCGGGTGACGTTCGCGGCCAGGTCTGGGCGGCCAGGAGGAGGGACGAGTAGTACATGACCCAGTGGTTTTCAGTGTCGCCGCGGTACACCGGGTTTTCCGTCATCACCGCCTGGATTTGTTGTGCGATGTCTTCGGGGAGGGAGTCCCGGCAGTGCAGGTACAGCGCCATGACCGGCACGGTGAAAAACATGGAGTGACGCGGGTTGTCGAGTTCCTTTTTCACCTGCGACCAGAAGGCGGGGTTGGCGGAACCGTTGCGTATCTCCAGGATTGCTTCGTAGAACCCGGGCCA
>JAJRXL010000289.1 GCA_024276335.1 Bacteroidota bacterium | reverse complement strand
GCAATGCTGAAGGATTAGCGAATTACCGAATTGGCGAATTACCGAATTGGTCGCGGCACATCAGAGCCCGTAGGAGGGGTCTCTTGGCCCCGCTCTTTGGGCTGGCCCCGCTCTTTGGGCTGGCCCCGCTCTTTGGGCTGGCCCCGCTCTTTGGGCTGACCCCGCTTTTGGGCTGACCCCGCTTTTGGGGACGACCCCGACACTAAATTTTGGTTTCATTAAACCGTGGAGGCGGAAGAACGCAGAGAGAGAGAAAAACCTTAGCGTTCTTTGCGCTTTCTCCGCGTCCTCTGCGGTTAACAAATCCGCAATTCAAAATCTCGAATTGCTTTTCCCATACACCATCCAGCTTGTTTTTCACCCCGTCTTTGACAATATTTGATGATACTCGTGTGTAGAACGTGACGTACATTTCAGCCGGTTTTCATGACAAGAATTATTGCAATTGCCAATCAAAAAGGGGGCGTGGGAAAAACGACAACCGCGGTCAA
The DNA here is from genome assembly GCA_024276335.1 of Bacteroidota bacterium. GTDB lineage: Bacteria > Bacteroidota > Ignavibacteria > SZUA-365 > JAADGX01 > JAADGX01. The sequence continues at coordinate 4,015 of JAJRXL010000289.1, read as the reverse complement.
CCTGGCCGCGAGCCTTGCCGTCGCCGAACACAAGACCCTCCTCGTAGATATCGATCCCCAGGCCAACACATCCAGCGGACTCGGTATAGACCATCATACCGTTACCAGCAGCGTGTACGAGGTGGTGATCTCGGAACGCAATCCGTACGAAGTACGGACAACCACCGAGCTGGAATTCCTCGATCTCCTTCCGTCTCATATCAACCTGGTCGGCGCCGAAATCGAGATGATCAACATGCCGCAGCGGGAGCACCTCCTCCAGCGGGCGCTTTCCGGGATTGTCGCCGATTACGAGTTCGTCATCATCGACTGCCCCCCCTCCCTGGGTCTCCTCACGCTGAACGCCCTTACCGCGGCGAACTCCGTGCTCATCCCCGTCCAGTGCGAGTACTACGCGCTCGAAGGACTGGGCCAGCTTCTCAATACGATCAACATCGTACGAAAACATTTGAACCGGGACCTGGAGATCGAGGGCGTGCTTCTCACCATGTTCGATTCGCGGCTGCGACTGTCCCGCCAGGTCATAGAGGAGGTGAAGCGATACTTCGGCAAGAAGGTCTTCAACAGCATCATCCACCGCAACGTGCGGCTCAGCGAAGCGCCCAGCCACGGCAAACCGGTGATACTGTACGACGCCATGTCGGTCGGATGCCAGGATTACATCGAGCTTGCCAGCGAGATTCTCTCCAATACCAGGAGCGCGGTCGCCACGAATCCATCCGTATTTGACACGGGGGCGGCGAAACCGTGAGCGGCAAGCGCCCTGCACTCGGGAAAGGCCTCAGCGCTCTCCTGCCGGATATCGAAGAAGCGACGAGAAAGCCGGTGCCGGTCACTTCCGATGACGAGTTTATCGACGACGGACAATCCACCGGATTCATCGCCCACCTGTCGGTCGACAGCATCGACTCCAATCCCCACCAGCCGCGCACGTCTTTCGACCCCGAAACAATGAAGGAGCTGGCAGATTCCATCACGGAAAAGGGGATCATTCAGCCCATCACCGTCCGCCGGCACGGGGCGCGTTACCAGCTCGTCTCGGGCGAACGGCGCCTGCGCGCGTGCAAGGAAGCCGGACTCACAACCATCCCCGCCTACATCGTGGACGTCCGCACCGACGAGGAGATGCTGGAGCTGGCCTTGATCGAAAACATCCAGCGTGAGCATCTCAACCCCGTTGAAATCGCCGAAGGTTACCGCTTATTGATCGAGGAGTTCGGGTATTCCCAGGAAGAGGTGGCGCAAAAAGTGGGAAAAGATCGCACGACAGTAGTGAATTTCATCCGCTTATTGAACCTCCCGGTGCCGATCAAGGACAGCCTGCGGAACAACGAGCTGAGCATGGGACATGCCCGGGCCCTACTCGGCGCCCCGGACACGCGTACACAGACCGCTATCTGGAGGAAAATCATCAAGCAGGGCCTGTCCGTGCGGCGTGTGGAAGAGCTCGTGCGCGAAGCCGCCAACCGCAAGGGTAAACCCGGTGGCAAAAAGCCCCGCTCCCTCGACCCCGCCACCGAATCCGTTCTCGAACAACTCCGCCCCGTCCTGGGCACCAAGGTCGCCCTTCAAACGAAAAAAGACGGCAGCGGCCGTCTCATACTCGATTTCTACTCCCACGAAGACCTCGAGCGCTTGCTCGAACTTCTCCTCTCTATTCGATCCTGAAGTTAGCTTTCAAGTGCGTATAATTGAATTTGCGAATTTGCGAATATGGGTCATGGGATTTTGGATTTGTCGCCCTTAGTTCGTAGCTCGTGGTTTCCCCAGGGGACCGCTTCGCGGCGACTCCGCCCACCACTACGGTGTTTTGTAACTCTTATTGTACTCTAAACGTAGCCCTGAGCGTAGTCGCCACGCAGTGGCCCCTTCCGGGGAAGGGCGGGAAAAGGACGCGATTCTCCATAAGAGCTACTCCGTGGAATGATTTCGGATTTATTTTACCGCAAAGGGCGCCAAGAAGGCGCGGAGATCGCTAAGGATTTTTCTTATTCTTTGCGTCCCCTGCGTCTCTGCGAGAGAAATCAATTTCAATTTTTAATTTTCAAATTTCAAATCCCGATAACCTCGCCCCTCAAAAAATTTTTACTTTTTACTTAAACACCCGTGGTCTGATGTTTCCTTCGTCAATTCGCCAATTCAGCCAGCATTGCTTTTAAATTCCGGCGCCAGTTCCTGTAGGCGCCGTTTCATTTCGTAGAGGGTGGACGTATCGAGGATATCTTCGATCCGGCGCTGAAATCCTTCGAGGTCGCCTATGCCGGTGAGCGTGGTATAATCGTCAAGCTTGCCGTTCTTGACCAGGAGTATCTTCTCGTGCAATGTCGGTTCACAGGTTTCACCGGAGCCGATCAGTTCTTCCTCGAGCTTCTCTCCCGGCCGAATGCCGGAGTACACGATTTCCATGTCCTTGCCAACTTCCATGCCACTCAACGCCACGAGGTCGCGCGCGAGGTCCACCACCCTGATCTGCTCGCCCATATCGAGAACGAATATTTCCCCGCAATGGCCGAGAGTAATGGATTGCAGCACCAGTTGCACCGCTTCGGGGATGGTCATGAAAAAGCGGCGCATATCGGGATGCGTCACCCGAACCGGCCCTCCGCGCCGGATCTGGTCCTGGAACTTGGGAACCACGCTGCCTCGACTGCCGAGGACGTTGCCGAAACGGACCGCGACCCATTTCCGCTTGTTTTTCCACGCCGCCATCTGGAGCGCGACCTCGGCCAGTCGCTTGGTGACTCCCATGATGCTGACGGGGTTGACCGCCTTATCGGTGGAGATGAGCACGAAGTAATCGGTGCCCGCCTTCTCCGCTACTTTCATCAATCTGATCGTACCCAGGACGTTGTTCGTGAACGCTTCCTCGATGTTTTCCTCCATGAGCGGCACGTGTTTATGCGCGGCCGAATGAAACACCACGTCGGGCTTCCATGCGTCGAACAACCGCGCGAGGCGCCGCTCGTCCCGGATGTCGGCGATGAAGCGTTCGACCCGCAGGAAGGGAAACTTGTACGCCAACTCGTCGCTTACGGCATGGATGGAATTCTCGCCGTGCCCCATCAGCAGCAAGCGCTCCGGCTGGCACTGGGCGATCTGGCGGCAGATTTCCGAGCCGATGGAGCCGCCCGCCCCGGTAACGAGTATGACTTTGCCTCGCAGCAGCGCCCGCACGGCCTTGATGTCGGTGCGCACCGGTTCACGACGCAACAAGTCCTCGATGTTCACCTCGCGCAATTGCTTGACCGTCACCCGCCCGTCGAGTATTTCCGATATGGCGGGAACGGTCTTGGTTTTCAGCCCGCTGCGGTCTGCTATGCTGACGATTTCCCGGATAACGCTGCCGGGAGCGCTGGGCATGGCGATAAAAAGCTGGCTGACATTGGCCTGCTCGGCAACACGAGGAATATCCGCACGGGTGCCAAGAACGGGGAGGCCGTGAATAATGTAATTCTGTTTACGGGAGTCGTCATCGATAAAACCGACCGGTTCCAGGCCCAGGTTGGGGTTGAGCTTGATCTCGCGTACCAGCATGCTTCCCGCATTCCCCGCACCGATGATCAGGACCTTGTGCTTCGGACCGCTGCGCTCTCTCTTGCGCTTTTCCGAATAGTACACCCTGGAAGCGAGTCGAATCCCGGCCACGAATCCCACGGTGAGGAACCAGTCCACGACAACCATGGACTTCGGCAGTTCCTTGTTGAAGAGATCGAGCCATGGGATGATCCACCAGAAGAGGATGTTGAGCACGAACGTGGCGACCGTGATGGACAACAGGATCAGCGATATTTCTTCCACGCTCGCGTACTGCCAGTAACGCCGGTACAGGCCGCTGATGAAAAAGACCGTGAGCTTGACCGCCAACGATACCAGGATGAAAGCCAGTACTACCGGCCCGTACTTGGGAATCCAATTGAAGTCGTCCATGCGTATCCACATGGCGATGATCGGCACGACCAGCAACACGGCGATGTCATACACCAGGAAATGGCGATTGCGCATGCGCGTGAGGAAG
>JAJRXL010000288.1 GCA_024276335.1 Bacteroidota bacterium | reverse complement strand
GCTGCCCAGGTCGAAGTACGAGGTTTCAAAAAGCGTGGACGTTCCTTCCACCGCGTTCGGTGTAAGAATCGGGGCGTCGAAGAGCACGAACCCCCGATCGTCGAAGAAGTCCCGAATTGCTTTGACGACGGTATGCCGGACGCGAAGGATTGCGTTTTGCCGCTTGGAACGGATCCACAAGTGACGGCGATCGAGCAGGAAATCCTCGCCGTGCTCCTTGGGTGTTATGGGATATTCTTCGGCGTAATGGTGAACGTGGAACTTTTGAACATCGATTTCACACCCGCCCGGCGCACGCTCGTCCTCCCGCACGCTTCCCTCGATGATCACGGAACTCTCCAGGGAAACATTATCCGCGGTCTGGAATTGGTCTTCCGGTACATTGCCCTTGAAGATCACGCACTGGACGATCCCCGTGCCGTCTCTCACCTCGATGAATTTAAGCTTGCCCGAAGAACGGCGATGAAAGATCCATCCTTTAATCGTAACGGTTTCTCCGATGTGGTCTTGCAGGTGTTCGATGTAAACGTGTTGCATATGCGTAATGAAGTTATAAACACACGAAATTAATGAATAAAGATACGAAACGGTGACCGAAAAGACAGGTCATTAATTCAGGGCGCTTCGTGGGATTGCGTATAATAGCCAGCATCGATGTCCATGGATTCCACTACCGCCGGGCCTGAATTCATTCGGCAGTCGGGTGAAACGACAATCGTATAATACAAGGCGATACACCCGATTGAAGAAACGCGATACCGTTTCTCATGGCCAGTCGTTCCAGGCCGCTCCACGCTTCGTTGAGACGTTCAACCAGGATATTTCCCGTGTCCCCAAGAGGATCGGGAAATCCAATCGTCAATTGCAGTTCCGTGCCATCATCAGAGCGGGCAATCAAACAGTCAAGATCGATGGTGCGTCCTTCCTCGGTTGTGCTGAAAATAACGTGAAGCAGATTGTTCATGATCAGCAGCAGGTCCGCAGGTACCACTAAAACTTCGATACGTTTACGCGGGGGGGCAAAGCGTAGCCGAACGCCATAGCGCATCCTTCGGTCGAACTCAAAGAACCGGAACTGGTTTTGCAGGAAGGCCGCTAGGTCAATCCGATCGGGAGAAACCGCTGCTTCTTGCCGCGAGCGCTGCTCCATGACGTCGATGATGTCCGCCAATTGCCGGCTGGCCAGCGAAATGATCTCAAACATTCGCCGGACGTCCGCCTGTTCCTCCGCCAGGTTTTTCCCCAGGCTCGCCGCGGTCATGATCTGTGAAACGGGATTGCGTAGGTTGTGGCACACCTGGAAGACGTATTCCCCCAGGTATTCAGTTGTTGTTTTCGATGTACTCAAAGGTAACCCCGGTCAGTTGCTAACATTATCCACCGCCCACACCGACTATGCAGCGCGTAACATTTTATTAAGGGCTTCCCACACTTTATCCACGGTGATAGAACTGATATCGCCATTCTTCCCAACGATAAAACGATGCCGCTCCCCCGGAGGCGCCCATTGGGCAGGGTCTGTTGGACCAAAAAGCGAAAGCGTGGGCGTTCCCACTGCTGCCGCGAGGTGCATAATACCGGTGTCGTTGGTAACGAACACTGCGCAGCACCGAATGGCCGCGGCCACTTCACGGAGAGGATAATTCTTCAACACAAGCTTATCGTTGGGAACATTGATCGTCATTTCGTGGAGGGGAAGATCGTCGTGGGGGCCAGCGGTAATGAGAAGAAACGCATCCAGAATTTCCGCACACCGGTTGGCTAATTCGGCGAATCGCAGAGCATCCCACATATTGGCCGCCTTTGCTGCACCGGGATGGAAACCGATAACCATCCTGTGATTCCCTGCGGCTTCCGTCACCATCTTGCGTCCTTTTTCACGCTCTTCCGCACTTAGCGACAAAACCAATTCACGAGAAGTCTTGTCAAGGGCGAGAGGTTTCACAATCGCCAGGTTCCTTGCCGTCTGATGCGTTAATGGCTCATCACGCCAGTCCAATGGGACGCGGACATTATGCATGTAATGCGTCAAGTTCCGGACGCCGTTCAAAGAAGCTGGACCTATACGGGTTCGGGAACGCGAAAGCCAGGCCAGGAAATCGCTTGTCGTGGAAAGGGAAACGGTCACCGGCACCAGTACGAGGTCGTATTTCCGTTTCCACAGCAAACGAAGAAATCCAAGTACCCGGCCGGGATTACGCCAATATGCCTGCTTGTCAAAAACCAGGATCTCGTCAATGAGATCGGTTCCCCGGAGCACCTCCGCAGTCAGGGGACGAAGCAACACCGTGATATGAGCCTCTGGATAGGCCTCTCGGAGAGCGCGAAACAAGGGGGTTGCACAGAGAAGGTCCCCTATCTGGTTATGCTGCCTGACCACAAGTATGGCCTTGCATTGGTCGAGGCTGACTGCTGTCATTACCCGGGAGTGAACGACGATGTGCACGATGCTGAAAAGGATCCACTTCAGGAATCGCTCGATTGCAATAACGATGCGTCTGAAAAAACCGGGCGGCTTGTACGGCACGATGTCTCAGTCCTCTTCGTCCAGATCGGTAAACTCGGCGTCCTTAATGTTTTCGTCCAGCTCGAGCTTCTTTTTTCTCGGTTTCCCCTTGACCGGCGCCTCTTCTTCCTTTTTTTCAAACATCCTCACGAATGCCCCGAAGAATCGTTTCATTAACTTGTACACCATGTACAGGAGGATACCCCATAAGAGAACGCGAAAAAACATCGGCTACCCCTCTCCGGAAAGACCAAAATCGCCGAGCGGCGAGAAGTATTCCATCGCAACCCGGTTCGGCCTCATAATGGCTTGGATTAAATCCTCCAGGTGACGCTCGTTCTCCACGAAATCGATATCCGTCGCCTTTACAATAAGCAACGGTGACGCCTTGTAGCGAAAGAAATAGTAATTGTAGGCTTCGTTCAGCGACTCGATGTATTCACGGCTGATGTTATGCTCGAAAGAGCGACCGCGTTTCGCGATATTCTCCATCAACCGGTCAACACTGCTCTGGAGGTAAACGACGAGGTCAGGTGTAACAAGCGATTTCTGAAGTTGTGACGCAACCATATTATACAGGGCCATCTCATCGGGATTGAGATTGAGGTCGGCGAAAATACGATCCTTGTCGAACGTATAATCAGCGATAATGAAATCATCGAACAGAGAGGGCTGCAAAACTTGTTGAAGCTGTTTGAAACGGGTGACCAGGAAGAAAATCTGGGTTTGGAATGCGTACCGCCGGGGGTCCTGGTAAAACCGTTCAAGGAAGGGGTTCTCCTCGAATTTTTCCAGGATCAACTGCCCGCCGATTTCTCGCCGGAGAAGGCGTGCAAGGCTTGTTTTCCCCGCCCCAATGACACCCTCAATGGCAATGTATCGAATATTCGATTCAGGAATTACCATGGATTATCGATGCGTGTTGTAAGAGAAAACCTGTGCGAACAACTCTCTTCGTATCCGGGCATTGTTGAAGTAGTGTCCTGACGGGCACTTTCAGAACGGGATGCAAGAAATCCGGCGCCAATTCGCTCAATGGTTCCAGGACGAACCTGCGATGCTCCAATCGTGGATGCGGAACCGTGACGATGCCATTATGGAAAACAGCATCGCCGAAAATCAACACATCAATATCAATCACGCGTGGCTCATTGGAACTTCTTCCCCCCCGCCCCATGGCGTGCTCGATGGATTGCAACCGCACCATCAGGTCGTTGATTCCTTCACTCGTTCGGATTTCTACAACGGCGTTCAAATATAACGGCTGGTCGGGATCTACGCCCCAGGGCTCCGTTTCGAATACTGAAGAACAACGTGTCACTTGGCATCCGCATTCCTGCATCTTCTCCACGGCGTCTTCAAGGTTACGTTCGCGCGAACCGAGATTGGAACCGAGCCCCAGATATGCAATAACCGTACTCACCGGTCCTCCGCAATCTCGACTTCGACGTTGTCCACCACGCCGTGTATCGGTGCTCCCGGCTTTCGGACACGAACTGTGATGGACTGAACACGCGGGAACTTGTCCAGAAGAACCTTGACAATGCGTTGGGCCAGCGTTTCAATAAGGTAAAACCTGTGTTCCGTCACCAGGTGTTGCACGTGTCGATAGACGCTTTCGTAATTGATTGTATCGTCCAGCTTATCCGTTTCCGTCGCAGCCTTGAAGTCCGTTTCTATCTCGACATCGATATGGTATTTGCCGCCGAGCGCTTCCTCCCCGTGCTCGTTCCCATGATACCCGTAAAATATGGCGTTATTTAATCGTATGATATTCTTCTTTTTCATTTCGTGCTTACGTATTTATTGTCGTTTTTTCCGGTGCACGTGGCAACGCATTGAGGGCCTTCCGCAAGCGACGCAGAACGATTTCCTTTCCCAGCAATTCCATGGTCTCGAACAGGCCCGGCGATGCCGTGCGACCGGTTATGGCCAGTCGCAGTGGATGAATAACTTTTCCCGCGGATACACCCTGGCGTTCGGCATACGACCGAATCACTCATTCGACCGAGGCCGCGGTGAAGTCGCATTTTTCTAGCTCCGCCAATATCTCTTCCACCATAACGGGAACCTGGGGCTTCCAATGTTTCTTCACGCCTTTTTCATCGTACGATTCCGGGTCCTTGAAAAAGAACCAACCTTCGTTGAACAAGTCGGGCAAAACGGTCATACGTTCCTGCATAAGTCGGACGACACGCTCGAGATAACCGTTGTCGGCACCCGGCACGTCACCATCGATATAAGGGCGCAACCTTTCCATCAACTCGGAAATAGAAAGACGGCGAATGTGCTGGCCGTTAATCCAGCGAAGTTTTTCTTCGTCGAACACCGCGCTTTTCTTCAGGACCCGCCGGATATCAAATGCCTCGATGAGCTCGTCAAGTGTCATGATTTCACGGTCACCTCCCGGCGACCATCCGAGTAAAGCGAGGTAATTCACGAGCGCCGAGGGAAGATACCCCCGCATCTGGTACTCCCCGATGGCCGTCGCCCCATGTCGCTTGGATAATCGTTTCTTATCCGGCCCCAGGATCAACGGCAGATGCCCGAATTGCGGTACATCGTATCCTAGCGCCCGGTACAACTGTATCTGTTTTGGAGTATTGGAGAGGTGATCATCCCCGCGGAGGATGTGGGTGATATCCATGTCGTGATCGTCAACCACGACCGCCACGTTATAAACCGGGGTGCCGTCACTACGCAGCAGGACGAAATCTTCGATCTCGCTGTTCTCAAAGGTGATGGCATCGTGGACGATGTCGTTAAAATGAGTCTTGCCTTCAGGGACCTTGAAACGAAGCACGGCATTTTCATCCGGCGCTTGTGTGGAGAGCGAATTCCTGCACAATTCCGGGCACCGGTAAGCCACCCCCCGATCCCACAGCTGCGTTCTTCGCTCCTCGACTTCCTGCGCCGAGCAACGGCACCAATACGCATGCCCCGATTCCAAGAGGCGCAGGCATTCCGCGCGGTGACGTGCGCTCCGGTTTGATTGCCGCATCGGCGGTTCGTCCCAGTCCAATCCCAGCCACTTCAGGCCATCGAGTATTGCCCGTACCATCTCTTCGCTCGAGCGCTCCTTGTCCGTATCCTCGATCCGGAGCAGGAACTTGCCGCCGGTACTGCGAGCAAATAACCAGTTGAAAATAGCCGTACGTGCCCCCCCTACATGAAGATACCCCGTAGGACTAGGCGCAAAACGAACAACGATCGAGTTAAACATACTTTTCTTTTCGAACTCCCAATGCTCTCCTGCCAGGGTAAAGATAGCGTGCGTTTATTACTCTAACAGATAAAGTCGTTTGTAAATACTACATGTTCCACGGGCTCGCCAACCGAACGAACGTCTGCGACACTGCCTTCAGCCTCTGCGTGGAGAGCGGCCAGAACGTTCCCGTGCCATGCCGAAAAATACACCCGAAGATATTGGGTACAAAACCAATCGAAATACTGAAGAACGCGAACCTTGTGACGGTTTGCCATCCGCGCGCAACTCCATGCATCGCGTACGAAGAAAAGTGACAGGGCCCTTTTCACCGCTACCGACACAACGGCATCGATAATGAACAGCGTTCAGTTCCACGATTCGATTTTCATTCCGTCCCTTGTCATTCATTTTCATCACTGCCGATCCCCATCTCACGATAGCGTGATTCCACCAATGCGTACTCACTTTCATCATACCGAACCGACTCGAAAACCAGGCCGCGGGCAGGCGCAAGAGCGCTGCACAGGCTCCGATCGTGTTGAAGCAGGAGCAGTTCGACGTCCTCCGGCGGTCGCTTCTTTCTTCCCACGTCCACGAGGGTTCCAACGAGGGCGCGTACCATCCCGTAGAGGAAGCGATTCGCGCGAACGTGAAAAACGATACCTTCTTCCGCTTTTTCAACTCTTGCATCGAACACGTGGCAATAGTAATGACGTACGCCTTCCCTCTCCTTCGAAAAGCTGAAGAAATCCCTCGTTCCTTCGAACAACCGAGCGACTTCACGCATGGCCCCGTTGTCGAGCGACTGATAGAGTTCCCATGCATATGCGCGTCGAAGCGGGTGACGACCGAACACGATCGAGTACGAATACTCGCGCGACGATGCGGAGTACCTCGCATGAAATGAATCACTGACATCCTCCCCGGCGATAATTGCGACATCTCCCGGAAGGACCGCATTGATCCCACGCACCATCCGGTTTGCCGTCATCTCGGAATCAGTATCGAAGTGCGCACACATTCCACGAGCGTGGACGCCCGCATCCGTCCGCCCCGCTCCTACGACCTTGACCTCGTGCCGGAGAATCCGTGATGCAGCCGACTCCACGACTTCCTGAACGGTCAAGGCATTCGGCTGCACCTGCCACCCCGCATACCTGGAGCCGTCGTACTCCAGGATGAGCTTTATCCTCCGTTT
>JAJRXL010000287.1 GCA_024276335.1 Bacteroidota bacterium | reverse complement strand
CGTTGCAAATGAATACAAACCAACCTTCGAATCGTCCCATGCTCCCAAGTAGGCGCCACCGGCACGGAAAGCCGCCTTCCTGGGATACCAAACCATAACCGTCCCTTGCACAGAGGGGAGCTTGATCCCTTTATTAATTTTACCGATAGCTAAAATTCCTCCGTCATTTTCCAGGCTCAGCTTGAATGCGGGGAACGCCGTCCCAAGACCGGCCCTACCATCCCCGCGGACGGTAAAGAGCGACTTATTCGCCTTGTCCCGTACCGAGAAACCCTGCGCGCTTGTCGTTCCTGAAAGATTTATCTCGATATCCTGTGCGGCAAGATTAATTGAAAATAGAAGGATAAAGAGTGTAAGAAAAACACTTTTCAGAATCATATTGCCACTCCTCTATTTGTGAGAAAATCATGTTGCCATTCGATACAAGAAATATCTTCCCTGTGTGCGGTTTTACGCTTATTCATTGCCTTCCATACCCGATACTTGTGTTGTCGTTTTACCAGGCTCTTCCTGGGTTATTTTCAGGTCTTTTCTGATCTCAACGTCAATTGGGGCGACCCCGTTGTTCGCTCTTCGAAGCAGCGAAAAAATCAACGGAGTGGGCTCGAGTAATGATATTTTGCATTGTGATAATCCACCGGACTCCGCATGTTTCGGATGAAGAATACCAACAATATTCAATGGACGCGCCCTCCGGTAGTTATATAATCAACCGTGTTGCAGGATGAAACTGTTTACGTTTAAACAGACACAGTTCTCCCTTCCCGGTAGAATATCAATAATAGAAACGCCGTCTTCTTGGATCGTCCTTCTCTCGGAGAAAAACATAGGGAATGAAACACCACATCGCAAATGGACACGCGTCCTTTGTGGTTTTTCTTCATGGCACGGGGAGCTCAGGGGGAATGACGTGATGCTGTTTGGAAACAATGATTATCACGCTATCTTGTTGGCATGCTTGGAACCGTTCATTAATTATGGATATTATGAAAAGCCATTAACAGTATCACTGCTGCCCCGTGTTTTTGCAAGGCATCAACCAGCTTTCTTTCACGAATACAAGGGAGGTAAATGCATGTTTGTACTACGAAGTATAACACGGGGTTTACTGATATTCTTTCTCTTCCACGTCTCGGGTTGCAGCGAAAATTCTCTCGGACCGAACGAAATCGGAGGGGAGCCGAATCTTGATCTGACCAGGGAAGGAGGAGTATTTGGGATCTCTCTAGGAACGGACTCTTCAATCCCGGGTCTGGACAACCTCAGGGACAGTATTTACATTTCAAAGAACAATAATGGAATTGTAACCATGCGAGTCAGGGCGGTATTCGACACGGTTTTCACAAACGCTCTCCAGGAAGCCCTTGGCACTACCGGTATGCCCGACGATTTGCTACACGACGTTCTGGAAACATACGTCAAACGTTTCAACGCAACACTCGACACCACGAATAAAAGCAGGATGACTCTACAGGCGGACCTTGTCTTCAAGGTGACTTCGGAGGGGATCCAGGAATTCGTAAGCAGCGGGGGCGACCATTCACATCCGTTCACCATAGTCAAGTACAACGCCAACGTCGGTGATACATATCAATTCACAAACACGGAAGGTGTCGACGTGACACGCACCGTCACTTACAAGTCCACGGAGGATGACTACCCGGTGGCGTTCTGGCTCCTAAAAGTCATCAAGGTCGATGAACAAAAATCCGACCAGATGACGAAGAAGTTAACCTATGTGACCAACCACAAGTACGGCCTTGTTGCAATCGAAGTAGATACAATAACCGGGAAAGAATTACGTCTGACGATTTTCCCTCCAACGCTGTAAATACCGGTCATTGGGAAACACTCGGTGAATTTGATCGAGATGGCTTCCTCCATCTCCGCCGGAGCTCACTGCCTGATCTCGTCCTTCCACAGCGCTTTGCCATACCGGTCGAAGAAGGCAATAGTCATGCGATCGCTCGTGACGCGGCACCAGGCAAATCCCAGGTTGGTCGCGGCGAAGAGGGTGTTGTTTTTCCATGCTACAGAACGGGCGCCCGCGCCGCCGCCGCTCACGAAGTACCGGACGCCGTTGACGGGGCGCAGCGCCTGGAGGTCGTGGTCGTGGCCGGAGAAAAGCGCTGTCACCCCTCTCCTTTCCAGGATGGGCACCACCTCCTTGATGAGCCGCCTGTTGTTGCCGTGCGCGCCGTTGGAAAAAGGCGGATGATGCCCGAACACGATTTTCCACCGGGCGGCGCTTGCGGCCAGAACGCTGTCCAACCAGTCCAGTTGCTTCGCGCGGGCGGTCTTGTTTCCTCGCACCAGGTCTTGTGTATCCAGGGCGAAAAACTGTACCATCGTAGAATCGGCCAACACGCGGCTGAACGTGTAATAGCGGGACGGCATGTACCATCGCGTGCTGCCCTTTGTGTACGCTACTTGCGCTGCGGGATTCTTGCCGTAATCGTGGTTGCCGAGCGTCATTGCAAAGAGGATGGGAAATCGCGCCGAGTCGTAGACCCGCTCGAATTTCCGCTCCCACTGGGGATCGCTGACGCTCTGCACACCGGAGTTGTAGAAATTATCGCCTGTGCCCAGGACCATGTCCGCGCCAAGCCGACGACGCACATCCGCCATGCCATCCGCGACTTGCTTTTGTCCTTTCCCTCCCGTCCCCCAATCACCGAACACGAGGAACGTCAAGCGGGGCGTGGCACGATCGACAGAATCGATACGGGGTGAAGGAACGGACCGTGGATTAACAACCCGGGGTTGAGCGCAGGAGGAGGAAACAAGAAGAAGAGAGGAGACAAAGAGAAACAGCAGGCGGCGCATGGTTTTCACTCTGATGAAACAAGTTTATTGCAAGGAACTTCTGGATTCACACAATCAAAACAACAACAAGCGCGAGCATTGTCCTCGTCCTGTGCGCCGTTCTCATTGTCATCCATGAATCAATCCGCAAGATGGATATTATTTGCGCCCATACGGGGGAATGATTCACATAAGCATACGCGTCCCTACCGGACAATGATAACGTTTACCTTCCGGATGAGCGTGCCGTTTCCAACCAGTGCCACGAAGTAATTCCCGGGAGGCACACCTGATATATCGAAACGGGCCCTGTGCTTGCCGGGAGCAACCGTTCCCGGATCGATCTCTTTGACAACTCTTCCCAGGACGTCCAGGAGACGCAGGCGTAACGGCAACGGAGCGTCCGTGGAGTACGTCACCTCGAGTGTGCCGTTGGCCGGGTTGGGGAAGACGGAGAAGTCCACCGGGCGCGCGGCAATTTCCTCGACGTTCACCAGCGGGGAGTACGTGAATTGCATCCGCCACTCCTTGCCGAAATCCGGGTTCATCGTTTTCCACAGGCCCCCGCCCGTGAGGCGGAAAATGACGGACCCGGAACCGTCGTTGTTGGCCCAGAATGCTATTCCATCATCGCCGTAATCATGGATCACGAACTCGTAACAGCCGGGCACGAGGCGTATGGTATCCCTGTAAATGGCATTGTTGAGCAAGTT
>JAJRXL010000286.1 GCA_024276335.1 Bacteroidota bacterium | reverse complement strand
TCCGTTGGCAGACTGAACCCAAACTCAGGATGATAATAAAGTGGAGCATTCCTACTTTTTTCATTGTTTGGTTAATTGACAAGGTTTTCATCCATAGTTTGTATGAATTTGACAGTTTTGTTGTTACTGTTGAGAGTGTTCTGCTCGTATCGATCGCGATGTACCAGCTTTACGATTTGAACAAGGATATCAACTACTCGATTTTCCGAAATCCGAAATTCTGGGTGACTGCAGCTGTATTGCTATACTTTGCAGGAAATCTGATTGTTTTTTCTTTAGGAAGTTTTATTTTAAGTGAAAAAACAATTGCAAGTATCGCCTGGATTCTTTTTCATGCGTCTTTGAATGCAATTGCTTATCTTCTGTATGTTGTAGCTTTCATATGCCAATACCGTCTTCAGAAATATGGCTGGCGATAATTAGCGTCACCATCGTCCTGCTCATCCTTGTTGTGGGAATTTTCTTTATCTTCTTCCTCCAGCAACGGAAAATTCTCACCATCCAGCAACGCAACCTGGAGAAGCTCACCGAGAGCGAACAGCGCTACCGCCGGCTGGTCAAGTTCTCGCCGATTCCCATGGCCGTTATCATCAACGGTTATTTCGTTTACGTGAACGACGCGTGGACGCGCCTGCTCGCGGCAATCAGTCCCGAGGAATTGCTGGAGCAGCCGCTGTCGCAATTCAACCATCCTAATTACGTGGAAGAGGCGCAGGAACGTTTGCGCCTGGTGTTGGAAGAGAAGAAAGAGTTCACGTTCATCGAGGAAAAAATGGTGCGCCGGGATGGTCAGATTATTAATGCGGAAGTCACGGCGATACCAATTATCTATGACGGGAAAGAAGCCGTCCAGATCGTTGCCATCGATATCACCGAACGCAAGAAAACGGAAGCGGCGTTGATTGCTGCCAAGGAAAGGGCGGAACAGTCCGACAAGTTGAAGGATGCGTTCATCGCGAACATTTCGCACGAGATCCGGACGCCGCTCAACGTCATCATGGGGTACAGCAACTTGATCAGGAGCGAGTTCGAAGACCGCATTGCCGACGACGAGGAAATTTTCTTCGAAAGTATCAAGGCGGGCGGCGATCGCTTGATGCGGACGGTGGAGCACATCTTGAACATCTCCAGCATCCAGGTCGGCACTTTTGAACTGCGCCCGGAACTGATCGAAGTAAACTCCAGGATCCAGCGTTTCGTCAACGACATGCGTCCCCTTGCAGACGTCAAGAACCTCACGCTGGGATTTGAATCGGAGCTGCCGAGCGCTGTCATCAACGTCGATCCGTACTGTTTCGACCAGGCCCTCACCAACCTGATGGACAATGCCATCAAGTTTACCCACGAAGGCGGTGTCAAGGTCACGGTGTACAAGGAAGACCAGCGCATCTGTATCGACATCACGGACACGGGCATCGGTATTTCGGCCGAGTACCTTCCGAAAGTTTTCAGCACCTTTTCACAGGAAGTGACCGGGTACACGCGTCCCTTTGAAGGCCTGGGCCTGGGCCTGGCGCTTACGAAGCGCTACGTGGAAATGAACAACGGCATGGTGACCGTGAAAAGCCGCAAGGGGAAGGGCACTACGTTCACCATGCAGTTCCTGGCCGAAAAGGTCGAGTCCTAAGATGATGAAGACCGTCACGTGCAGGTAACCTCGCTCGAGGAGCCGCCCGAACCCGTTCATGTCGAGGGCAAGATGGTGCTGGTCGTGGAAGACGACGACCAGACGCAACAGTACATGGATGTCGTGCTGTCCAAGGAATACGGCATCATGACCGCAGATAACACCACCACCGCCTGGCATTTGATCGAACGATACAATTTCGACCTCATATTGATGGACCTTTCTTTACGGGGCGACGAGGATGGATTGGACCTGACGCGTAAAGTCCGGGCGGACGAGCGCTTCGCCCAGATTCCGATTATTGCTCTTACGGCGCACGCGTTTCCCGAAGATAAGAAGCGCAGCCTCGAAGCCGGGTGCAACGCGTACCTGTCAAAACCTTTTCAGTTGGAAGAACTGAAGAGGTTGATGAACGAGCTGCTTTCTCCCGCGACCTGAGTTTCCCGGAATAAGAAGATTCCCCTAAACTACCGGCTACGGAGTCGGTAAAGTTGCGTGGTTGTTTTTGATATCAGGGGAGTTGGAATGCGATGTCTGAAACAGCGGGCGCAAAAAACTCCTGGAAGAACTCGTAGTAAACTTTGTTCCCCGCGGATTTGAGCACCCCACTTTCCTTGATGATGTCCTGGTAGGTAACGTAGCACTTCAACGCGTCCCGCATTCTTTCGATGTCGTCCTCGTTCACCGTTTCGATACAGTCGATGAGTTCCGGGGAAGAAGCATGGAGCCGGAACTTGCCCGTGTTCTTCTTGACGGAATCGAGGTTGAGCGTGATGAAAGCGAGGCGGCGCAGGTAATCGGCACCTTCCGCTTTCATGTCGGTAAAGACGCGCTTGACAACCGCGTGTGTAACGAGGTGGTCGTGAAACCCGCTGATGCCGTGCACGGGGTACGTGATGATGATCTGGGGCTGGATGATCTCGATTTCCTTGATGATGTCCCATTCGATTTCACGCGGGTCCATCTCTTTCAGGCCGCTGTCCGGCATGTCGAGGACGGTCATCCCGGCCAGGTCCAGAACCTTTTGGACTTGGAGCATCTCCGCGTAACGGACTTCGCCCATCTCTTCCACGGTGTACCCGTACTTTTCACGTTGCCTGGTGGCACCGCCCCGCGTCAAGGTCAAGAGGTGGACTTCATAACCCTGCCGGACGTGCCTCGAGATTGCACGGGCCGGTCCAAAAGACTCGTCGTCGGGATGGGGAAAAATGTACAGGAGCTTCATGGTGCGCTGGTACGAAATTTCAACAAACTGCGAAACAGCATGAGATGAATGTAATCATCACCGTGGGATCGTGCAATGAACGACCATGGATTGCCGGGCTGAACCAATGACGAGGAACGGCATATGCATTCTTTTGGATCGCGATTAACCTGATTTCTTCTGGAGCAGGTTACGGGGATCACCTGCATCTTTCTGTAGAATAATCTCCGCTGCTTTTCCCGATGCTCCCGGCGTTCCGAGGAGAGATCTCACCTTTTTGAGTTCATCGATCGTTTCTTTGTAAAGCGCGGTGTCGGTAAAGTACGGTTCGACTGCATTCACGAGGTTTTCCGCAGTAAGCTGATACTGGATGATCTCGGGAGCCACCTGTTTTTCCGCCAGGATATTCACCATGCCGATGTGCCGGACGTTGATGATCCTTTTGCCGATAAGATACGTGAGCAGGTTCGTCCTGTACGCGACCACCATGGGAGTCAGGTAAAAAGCCGTTTCCACCGTGGCCGTGCCCGATGCCACGATAGCGGCGTGCGCGTGTTCAAGTAACCGGTGTGTATCATCTTCAACGATACAGATGCCCGGGTACCTCGTGAGGACATCGTCGTACAGCTCCCGGGGGACGGCGGATGTCCTGGCCACGGCTACCGTGCATCCGTGGATTTCCTTGAGTTTCATCGCCGCCTTGGCGAAGACCGGGAGGTGCCGCGCTATTTCCTGTCGTCTGCTGCCGGGAAGCAAAGCAAGGAGCGCATGGTCTTCAAGTTTATGGGAGTCCATAAAATCCGTGCGGGAGGAGCCGGCCGCGAGTGTTTCCACTATCGGATGTCCGACGAAGGTCGCCGGCATTCCCGCCCGCCCGTACAGCTCCTCTTCGAACGGGAACACGACGATCATGTGGTCAATAAGTTCCTTCATCTTTTCCACCCGTGACGATCCCCAGGCCCATACCTGGGGACTGACGTAATAGATGACGCGGATTCCACGCGCCTTTGCGTGGCGGGCGAAACGGAGGTTGAAGCCGGGATAGTCGATGAGGACCACGGTATCCGGTTGGAATTCTTCGAGCGCAGCGACGCAACGGTTCATGACCTTGCGGATAAAGGGAAGGTGGCGCAGGACTTCGGCGAAGCCCATGAAGGCCAGCTGGCGCACGTGGAAAAGGATCTCGACACCCGCTTCCTGCATGCGGTTGCCGCCGATACCGAAAAGACGCAAGCCGGGATCGTGTTCTCGCAGCGCGCGGGCCAGCAGAGCGCCGTAGTTTTCGCCGGATTGCTCTCCGGCCACGATCATGATCGTGCGATCGGGCATGTCAGCGAACGAAGTACATCACGATGATGATCAGGCTGACGGCGCCGATGGCCTGGAGGGTCCGGGCTTCGGAGCGCAGTGCCGCACGCCAGTCATTGGCTTGTTTGTGTGGAGAATCATAGGGTGGAAAGCGAGGAAAGAACGCCGGCACCTGTTCCCGGTACTGCCGGTACTCCTCGTCGAACGCCTGTTCCAGGAACCGTTCCTCCTCCTTCACGATCAGGTAGTACTGGACAAGAAACCAGAGCACGGCGGCAAGGGGCAGCCACGGCCACCAGGCCCACGACATGACGCCCAGGCCGGTGTAGATGATGATATTTCCGAGGTACAACGGGTTCCGCACGAAGGCGAATGGTCCCGACGTAACGAGTTTCGAAGCCCCGACGTCGCCCGTCGTGCGGGTTTCCACGCCGGCGTAGGAGACGCCCCATGCGCGGAGCCCTTCGCCCGCGAATACGAGGAGCAAGCCGAGAACGATACCGGTCGGGTTAGGCTCGGCAAACCACAGCATCAGGATGAGCCACGGGATCGGGGTATAACTCCGGTTTCGGAAGAGGAACTTGGAGAGAGTGTGGAGGATGTCGGGCATGCTATGGGAACGTCGATGGTCTTCGTGGTCAATTCATTCTCCAAGTATAGGTATCATCGATGTAAATTGAAAAGCGCGGGAAATGAAAGTGGGCGCCGATGCGGCGGAGGGGGTTCTCTTACTGTTGAAATTTCTTGTACATTTGTCTATCATATTGAAGTTTTGTTTCATCAAGCCTGGTAACCCGTGAGCAAATCGTCAAAGAAACTATACCGACCCAAGCGACTTATCTTCGAAGGTCGAAGCAAGAAGATCTTTGAAACCGATGACGAAGAAGTTGTTGTCCTCGAATCGAAGGCGCGGTTTCCCGAAGAGGACAAGAACGCCGATGTTTACGACAAGGCCAAGCTGAACACGGAAATCACGTCGCACATTTTTTCCTATCTCCATAGTTACCGGATCCCGAATCACTTCATCCAGGTTGTGGGCGACAACAAGTTTGCCGCAAGGCGCCTGGAGATGATTCCCCTCGGCATCGTCATCCGCAACATCGCGGCCGGCTCGATTTGCCAGCGTTATGGGATGAGCGAGGGAAGGGAACTCGACTTTCCCATCATCGAGATGTATTACAAGAACGGTCAGCTCGGCAATCCCATGGTGGCGGAGTCGCACGTGTTCGCGCTCGGCCTGGCCACGCCGGACGAGGTTCGGGCGGCGGTCCGCCTCGGAACGAAGACCAACGCGGTTTTGCGCTCCTTTGCCGAGCGCCGCCGTCTCCTGCTGGCGGACATTTGGATGGAATTCGGCCGCGCCGGCGATGAAATCATCCTGGGAAACGATATCACGCCCGATTCCTGCCGCCTGATCGATGCGGAAAGCAAGGAGTTGTTCGACAGCTCGAGGTACCGCCTGGGGGTAGGAGACTACCGCGAAGAATACGAACGCTTGCATTCACGACTTGTCTCCTGAACGATTTCAGATATGCTGACAAAGTATGGCACGGATGTCGCCATTCCGCTGATCATAGGCGCGGTCGTGATCATGATCGCGGGATGGTTTATACCCAACCTTGTTATGCGTTGGGCTGTGATCATCGTCGGGGCGCTCTTGCTGGCTTTCACCTTGAATTTCTTCCGCGACCCGGACCGCAAAACCCCGGAAGTTAACGGGGGTATCATCGCCCCGGCGGACGGGAAGATCGTTCTCATCAAGGAAGTGGATGAACCGGAGTACCTGGGAGGGAAGGCGTTGCAGGTCAGCATCTTCATGTCGCCGCTGGACGTGCACGTGAACAGGATCCCCGTTTCTGGAAGAGTAGAGTATTTTCGCTATATTAAAGGCGAATATGTGGTGGCG
>JAJRXL010000285.1 GCA_024276335.1 Bacteroidota bacterium | reverse complement strand
TCCCGAATCGAGAAAATCATAGAAAAATCCCGGGTGCACGAGCACGTGCTGTTCCTTCAGCAGTTGAAGGACAAACTCCTCTTCATCCTCTATCAGCCAAACCTTGATCACCGCGCTCCATCCTCCTTCGATAGGATACACTTCGACCCCGTCCACCAACTCCATCATGGATCGGAGAAACACGTAATTGTGGCGGCATCGTCTCTGCACCGCTTTCTGTACTTATTTTCGCTTGCCAACCAGGATTGGAGCGGCAACCTGGATGAGAGTATTGACCGAGAGGTAGTAATCGTGCAGGATATCCAGCCGCGACTGGGCCTCCCGTTTCAAATCCGAGGGCCCGGCTATCACGTACCAGCTCAATTTCACCTGTGGAAGACAGAGGGTCTTTGAAAACCCGTTCAACACGAACGTAAGACATCCCGGCTCTTCGGCCAGGAAAGACGATGGCCTTGTCTCCAGGAAACAATAATCGTGAAACACTTCATCAACGATCAGTGCCATACCACGTTGCGCGCAAAAGTCAATAAGGTAGCGTCGATCGTCCGCGCTCAGATAGGAACCCGTCGGATTGTTGGGATGAACGACGACGAGTGCCTTCGCGCGTTCGAAGCAAGTTGTATCGAGGAAGTCGCGATCTACCCTCCAGCCGCTGCCGCGCTGGTATCTCAAGTAAAACTGGCCGCAGTGCAACGACTCGAACGAAACCAGGTACTCGATCAACGGGTACGACGGCACCGGCACCAGGATTTCGTCACCGGGATCACCGAGCAACTTGAACAACATCGCGTAGGCTTCGCTCGTGCCCGAGGTGCAATAAACAGCGTCGGGGTCAACACGGACTCCACGATCACGATAGTAGGCGGTAATTGCTTCACGGGCTTCCGGTAAACCCCTGGGATGAGGAGCATAATCCGTGACGGGGTCCTGAAGCATACCTTCCCGCAACGTATCCAGAGAAAATCGAAAACCGGCTTTCGCGGGGTTCGATTCGGTGAGGTCCAATACCTCACGGTTTTCCCGGCGCAATCGTTCGAGAAAACGGGAGAGGCTGTTGGGCTCAGTATCAAAAAAGACACGGTCTGAGAATGAGAGCTTTCTCATAAAGTAAACGAAATCCTTTGTTGGTCGAGGGATCACTGTGCCGGAATCGTTTTTGCCTTCACACGCGGCACCGTTCAAAAGTACCACTCGAAACGGAAGAAATAAAAAAGGGCGACGGTATTCCCCGTCACCCTGACTGCAACATGCGCTCCTACCTAAATAAGGTCCTCATCGACTTCTTGCAGCTTCCTGATCATGTTCTTATTTCGAAGCTGCAATTGCTTCTGCTTCAACTGCTCCCGGATCGGCTCGAGTTCCTCCTTCATTTTCAAAATATAATCCCGGAGTATTGCGTTCATTTCATCAACATCCACGTCGAGCTGAATATCGCAATCCCCGTCGAACCGCTTCATTCGAACCACGGGCGGCCGCGTCCCGAACCACCTGAACGTCTGCTTCATTCCCGCTTCAAGCTCGACCTTGACGGTGTCCGTCTTTCCCCGGCGAACATAAGTGATTTCTATCTCATCACCGTCCTCGAATTCCCCGAGCACATCCTGCAAATCATCCGTATCGGTAATTTTCTCGCCCGCGGCGCGGGTTATGACATCGCCGGGTTTCAGCCCCGCCTTGTCCGCCGGGCTGTTTCGCGAAACCTCCAGCACCAGCACGCCGCCTTTTTCCTCGACATCGAAATACGGGGCAAGGTACCTGTCAAGGTCGTGTATCTTTACACCGAGTATCGGCCTCCCGAACGACAGCATCTTGCTGAATCCCTTGCCTTCGAAGAAAGCCATCGACTTCTTTTTCTTCCCGATCGTCACGTGCAGTTCTTTCGTCACGCCGTCCCTGCTGATTTCAACGGTGACCTTTGTGCCCGGACGGGTTTTCCTGACCAAGGCTACGAGCTCCGACGACCTTGCCACGGGTTTCCCGTTAAAGGAAAGAATGACGTCTCCCTCCTCGATGCCCGCTTTATCCGCGGGACTGCCGTCCATCACGCCGATGATGAGCAGGCCATCCCGATCCCCCAGGTTTTTCTCCTCCTTCATGGAGGGAGTAAGTTCCATGATGGAAACGCCGAGCCATCCTTTCCCCGGTTTCTCATCGGCGATTCCCCGGTTGAGACTCCCGCTCAACACCAGGACCAAGACGAGAAAGGTCAGCATTCCCGGTGACAGCGCTTTTTTCCTTTCGACCGCCTTCATAGATCAACTCCGGTTTTAATTCGACAAACACCGCTTGTTCAAACCGGAGTATAGACGAACCCCCTGCAGCGGTTGTTCCCCCCTTGTGAAAAGAAAAAAAGCGAATCAGGAATGCGGCGAACGTATGACGGTCGGATGGACAAGGACGTTGATAGCAAGCGCAGCGGACGCGGCAAGCGGCGCAAGGGACGCCAACCAGAACACAACGCCATAACCGAGATAGCCCGCGATTTGTCCAAGGACGATGGCGTTGATCGCGTTGGAGGCATCCATGACGCCGGTCACCAGCGTCATGGAACTGCCCACGATTTCCGGCCGTGACTGGTTGTACCCGAGAGCGGTAACCGCGGGGAAGGCAATCCCGTGCGCGAAACCGTTGACCGCGCCCGCCAGGATAATTCCTTCGATACCGTAACTGAAGTTCAGGATGAGCAGTCCTATCCCGTAGCTTATGAAGGCGGGGATCAAAATACGCCGTAACCCGATCCTGTCCCCCCACTTCCTGCCCAGCATGCGGATGATAATACCGGTGACACCGAAGCCGGTGAAGTACAGCCCGAAGCCCCAGATACCCCGTTCCTTTGCAATCGGGGCCAGGAACACTTGCGGCGTGGAATAGCTGAACGCGAGACACATGGCGAGAAAAAGCACGAACAGGAGTCTGCGGGACCGGAAGCCGGCAAGAAGAGTATGGAGTCCCGGAAAATGCGTCCCTCCTTCTCCCTTTTCCGATAAAGGAAGAATGAAGAAAAAACCTACAAGCGACACGCCGCACATGACAAGGAAGAACACCGGCAGACCGAAGTGCTCCACAAGGTTTTCCCCCAGGTACGGACCGATGAGCGCGCCCATCAATCCCGAGACGCCGTATGTGGCGACCGCTTCATTCCGCCGCTCGACGGGTGCGTTTTGCGCCGCCAGGGTGAAGAAGCCGGTGAAGTGCGCGCCGAAGCCCAAGCCCTGAATAATTCGCAGTATCCACACCAAGGGTACGAGACCCTGGCCGATCAGGAAATAATACCCGATGGATGGCAAGGCCATCATGAGGCTCCCGGCCAGGAGAACCGGCTTGATCCTGAATCGATCGATCATCAGGCCGATAAGCGGACGACCCAGGACGGCGGCAATGGAGAACGCGCTCATGAACAACCCGACCATTTCCGCTCCTCCACCCGAGTACGTCACGTACAGCGGATAAATCGCGTTGTTGCTGAAATTCAGGGATTGGAAGAAGTTGTATGCAAAGGCCAGGTAGAAGGCCGAGGTGTAAATTGTGCTCTTGTGTTTCAACGAGGTGTCAGGACAAAATACCGGTTGTCATCAGGCAGGCTTCGCGGTCGACGCGTCGCCGACTCTATTCCGCAAGGTATGGAAAATCAGCAAAAGGATAATACCCGCAAATACGAGCGCTGCCATCCAGGCGATGGGAACCGGTTCGTCAAGAAAGCCGAATGT
>JAJRXL010000284.1 GCA_024276335.1 Bacteroidota bacterium | reverse complement strand
TCTTCATCGCCGCCAAACAACAGCAGGAATTTGCCGAAGGGAATACCCGCCGCCGTTTCATCGCTCCGACTGTATGAAACAATCGCTAAAACGACCAACAGGGCTCCCACCATCATCAAGATGCCAATGATCTCGATTTTCCTGCGTGAAATCCCGCTGGATCTTCCGGCTGTCTTTTTCCTTGTTCCCTGTGTTTTGACTCTCATCGTTCCTCAAGATGTGCAATCGAAAGCACTCGGCCGGTATTCGGTCAATCGTGTCTTTCAGTAGAGAGACTTGCTCGTCGTCGAGTTATTTTTGTAGAAATGGCAGTTTCACGACTTTGGCATCGACCGCGTTACCTCGGATGACGATACCAAGCGCCGTTCCTTCCGCGGCAAGTTCAATGGGCACGTAACCCATGGCAATCCCCTTTTCGAGTATTGGCGAAAACGTGCCGCTTGTCACCTTTCCCACAGGCTTTCCCTCCGCAGTAATCTCATATCCATGCCGTGGAAAAGCTTTTGCGTCAACCATCATCCCGACAAGTCGCCGCCGAAGGCCTTCCTCTTTGGCCTTCAGGAGCGCTGCCCTCCCGGTGAACTCCCCCTTGTTGAGCTTGGTAATCCATCCTAATCCCGCTTCGAGAGGATTGGTGGTCTCATCGATATCGTTTCCGTACAGGCAATATCCCATTTCCAATCGCAGTGTGTCCCTCGCACCCAGTCCAACGGGCTCGATATCGAATTCCTTTCCGGCTTCCATGATTGCATCAAAAAGTTTCCCGTTCGAAAGCGGGTCCGCAAACATGTAGACCTCGTAACCCAGCTCGCCCGTGTATCCCGTTCGCGAAATTAACACCTCCAGGCCGGCAATTTTTCCACGAACCCAATGATAATACGCCAAGTCATCGAGTGGCGCGTCGGTAACCTTTTTCAAAGTGTCTCTCGACCTCGGGCCCTGAACCGCAAGAAGCGAGGTCTCATCACTTCTGTCAACGAGTTCCGCGTCAGGAGCGAGATGCTCTTTCAGCCAGGCGAAATCCTTCCCGATATTCGCGGCGTTTACCACCAACATGAACGCATCACCGAGATGGTACACGAGCAAGTCATCGACGATTCCCCCGTGGTCGTAGCACATGGTTGAATACTGGACCCGCCCCTCGGAGAGTTTGCTCACGTCGTTGGTCGTCATGCGCTGCACAAAATCCGCCGCTCCAGCTCCCCGAACTTCGAACTCTCCCATGTGTGAAACGTCGAAAACGCCGACCGTAGATCTGACGCGTTTGTGTTCCTGGATGATTCCTGAGTATTGAAGGGGCATTTGGAATCCGGCGAATTCCACCATCTTTGCCCCCATGGCGATATGGTTGTCGTAAAAAGCTGTCTTTTTCATTGCACAAGCGAGTTTTATGAAATGATCCGCAGATGGTAACAGGTTGACCTTTTATTTCAACTGTTTTTTATACTTGTCCCAATCTGCGAGGAAACGGTCGAGGCCAATATCAGTCAAGGGATGTTTCAACAATTGGTCCAGCACTTTGAACGGAATCGTTACGACATCCGCGCCGATCAATGCCGCTTCGACAACGTGGAGGGGATGTCGCACGCTTGCTACGAGCACCTGTGTTTCGAAGGCGTAATTGTCGTAGATTGTTACGATCTTCTCGATCAGGTCCATACCGTCGGTACTAATATCATCAAGGCGGCCGATGAACGGACTCACGTACGTCGCTCCCGCCTTGGCGGCCATAATCGCCTGGGCAGGCGAAAAACAGAGCGTCACGTTCGTTTTTATTCCCTCCTCCGAAAGCGCCCGAACAGCCATCAAACCTTCCTTGACAAGCGGCACCTTCACAACGATATTCGGATGAATAGCGGCAAGCTCCCGTGCTTCCGCCATGATGCCGCTCCTGTCCGTCGAGATCACTTCGGCGCTGACCGGTCCATCCACGATCTCCAGGATTTCCTTCAACAGCTCACGAAAATCTTTTCCTTCCTTTGCTACCAGTGAAGGGTTAGTCGTTACCCCATCCAGGACTCCCAGGCTTGCGGCTTCCCGAATCTGTTCAATGTTTGCCGTGTCGATGAAAAATTGCATAACGTCCTTTAACGCTTACTTTAAGTAATTGTGTTAATCTATTGTATTATCAAACGAATTGCAATTATTTTCTCTTGAAATCCTCGTTGGAACACCTTGGTTACGCTCGCGTCTTCTCTACCTGAGCGTACGTATTTTGCGTTTCATGAACTTGCAAACGTATCGACTCGATCCTGCTCATTCCACTGAACTTCACCCACAACTTATCGAGAAGATACGCGGCAATGTTTTCCGCCGTCGTTTCAAACGGCACATACACCACTTTAAAGTCCCCGTCGGTGAAAAACTCCTTCATCCGGGTGTCCGAGTCCGAACACAGGAAACAATGATCAAGCTCCCCGAGAACGGGAGTAACGATACGCTTCATGTCGCCGTAATCCATCACCATCCCATGCTCGTCCGGTTCTCCCTCGATTTCCACCCAAAGACGATACGAATGGCCGTGTATATTGCGGCACAATCCCTTGTGATGCTGCAATCGATGGCCCATCTCCCAATGAAATTCCCGCGCAATTTTCGTTTTCATGTCAAGGGTAAAATCGTTTTGTTCCTTGAATTAGTTCATAACTAACAAAGATACGTGCATTTCGGGTGAATCCCAAGACAACCCAGGTGAGCGGGCATAATCACCAATCGAGGATAAAGGATACTCGTTGCAGGCATCGCCATCGTTCGAAATGAATCATGAACTGGGATACAATCGGCGAACGGTTTCGACAACCCGCTCGTGCACAAGACCATTGGTTACAAGAACCCCGTTATTATTCCGCATCTGTGCCTCCCTCCATCGCAGGGGCATTCCGCGTGTGTCCGTTACTTTCCCCCCCGCTTCTTCGACGATCACGGCGCCAGCAGCGTGATCCCAGATGTTTTCCACGTAATCGGGCGAGGCGGGATTCTTAAGACGCAGGTATATTTCCGCTTCTCCCCTCGCAATCAGCGCATACTTCGCCTGGCTGTCCATACGCACGGAAGGGGTGGATATCCCCAGCATACGCGTAACGCTAGCCTGGCCTTCGTGGTCTGAATGCCCGGATTCATAGCTCTCCGCAAACCGGACGCCTTGCGTGTCGGTACGGCGCGAGACGCGAACCGGCTGCCAATTCGAACCCGCTAAATCCGAACAAAACGCTCCTTTCCCTTTCCTGCCATATAGAATGATACCTTTTCTTTCTCCGCCAATCGGGTAGTTCGGACAGAGGAGGAATCCCATAACCGGCTCACCGTCTTCAATAAGTCCCAAGGCAATAGCATACTGCTGTCCACGTAAAAAGCCCTTTGTTCCATCAATCGGATCCAGCGTCCAGAAACGCGTGCCGGGTTTCCCTTTTCCGGCGTCTATCCATCCCAGCAGTTCGTCCGTGTGAACAACAGGAACTTCCGTTTCGACAACGGCCATGACACGTTCGAGCAACACCGCGTTTTCCCCCGCCCGCAACAACGAGGTATTTTCTTCGGCAACGATAGCATCACCGGGAAATTGCGCCTGAAGGGCACGACAAAGGATTGCCTGAACCGCGAAATCAGCAATGGTCACAGGGCTTCGGTCAGTTTTCTCTATCCACTCCGTTGAGACCAATTCACGGTTCACCATCGAGGCTACTTTACCCGCGCTCAGGAGGGCATGGAAAATTTTCTCGTACTCATTAATGATCATCATCGGTTCGGACTTTCCTGGTGCGGGGGAGTAAATCCTCGGTAGGTATCGTACTTCGAATCATACAGGATGATATTCATGCTGCCGTCGCGTAAGCATCCACCGGAGGGAAAAAGATGAAATTCCGCGACGCGATCGGTCTTTTCCTTCGATGGACGATCGTGGAAGTCCACGTAGAATTTCAACACGTAGCGGCCGAACCGGTAAGGCGCTGTATGGACTTGTTCGAAGACGGAGGCATGTGAATAAATATGGATATCGGTTTCGGCCATCCCTCATAACTTACAATACATCCGCTTAAATCGACAATGTTCAACACCAGCTTGACCGGCCGAGCTTTTCCCGCCCGGCAAGCAACGCTTTCCTGAATCATGAGCGGTGATGGCGCTACATTCCGTTCTGCGGCGTTGTAAAACAATCAATTCTTCCATAGCTTCTTTCCGGCATGACTGTTTCAGAAGCGCTCGAACAACTTCCTTTCAGCTCTAACTTCAGCGACAACGACAGGGTGGACGCCATCCGACACAGTCGCGTGAAGACCCTGGGTGCGGGTGAATGGATATTCCATGAAGGCGACACGTGCAGTTTCTCCGCCTTCGTTTTATCAGGTTCGATTCGCGTTTACAAGCAATCGGAGACCGGCCGGGAAATCACGTTATATTACGTGGAAAAGGGTGAAAGCTGCATCCTGACCTCCTCGTGCATCCTTTCCTCCCGCACGTATCCCGCCGAAGCCGTGGTGGAATCTCCCACGACGAGCCTGCTGGTACCATCGATGGTTTTTCGCTACTGGATGAAAGCCTATGACGAGGTTCGGACATATATCTTTGACCTTCTCACATCGAGGTTCGCGGAAATGACATCCCTGGTAGAAGAAGTCGCGTTCGGACGAATGGATCAACGGATCGCCCGTCTTCTTATAGAAAAATCACGGGAAACATCCCCCGCGATCCATGCAACTCACGAGAGTCTTGCAGCCGATCTCGGGACGGCCCGCGAAGTCGTATCTCGCATTTTAAAGGATTTCGAACACGAGGGGCTCCTCAGACTCTCGAGGGGAACGGTTACCGTTCTTGATCGAACCATGTTGAACAAGCGCGCGAAACCTACCATCGAACATTCCTGGTAAGGGGACGATTGGATGATCAAGCCAACGCGTATGAATCGTGCCCGGTGATCTGTTTGCTCTTTCTGTGATAAAATCACTGACAGACGATCGTCGGTGGGTTATATTGAGGGCGAATGAAAATTCAACCATCATCCTTCAAGGAGGTTTATCATGGTAAAAAACGTAGGGAAAACAGACATGATCATTCGCTTGATTCTGGGTATCGTCTTGCTCTCCCTCATATTCATCCTCGACGGAGATATTCGATGGATCGGCCTTATTGGAATCATCCCACTGGTTACGGGTTTGACTCATTCATGCCCGCTGTACAGCATCCTGAAGATCAACACGTCGGATAAATCATAGAAATCCCGGAACGATGTTAAATGAAAAAGGCGCCCGTTCGGACGCCTTTTTTGATGGAAAAACACGACCTTACATCGTAATCTTTGCGGTCAAGAAAACATTACGCAACGGCGCCTGGGCAACGTACATGTAGTACTTTCCTCTCAGGTTGTCGTTGCGGTTAAAGTCCCGCGTATACCGTGCATTGGTATAATTATCATGGCTGGTAAGGTTATTACCCGTCAGGATGAACTGCAAATGCGTGGTACCCAGGTTCAGGTTATAGACGAGACGCGCATTGATGTCGAGGTAATTCGGAAGCTTGGCTTCGACTTCCGGTGTATTCGGATCGCCGTCGTCGTCGTACGTATTTGTATATGACGCATAGTAATCATCCCAGAACTGCACGCCGATGACGATCTTCAACGGTATCGATCCAAACTGCCAACCCACTTCACCATTGATCATAGTCATGGGAGAGTAAGGAACATATTTCCCCTCGACATCTTTCTTGTCCTGGCCGAAGATTTTCTGAACTTCCAGATCCTGCCACTTATTATCAGACTTGGTCACGGCAAGCCCGAACAGCAGGTTGTCCAAACGACCGTTGGCGGAAAGTTCGACACCCTGGTGAACGGCGGAACCAGCATTGATCGTCTCCCTGTCCCCTTCCTGATTGGTGACATATTCAATCTTATCGGAGAATCTCATCCTGTAGTAGTTCGCCTCGAACGTGATATTATGCGCCCGGTAGGCGGCTCCAAATTCGAGGTTCTGTATCGTTTCCGGTTTCAGGTCCGTGTTGCTTGGTCCCCTGCTCCGGCTGTACCAGTCTCCGGTCTTCGGTTCTTTCTTCGCCAACGAGTAATTCACGAGGACGTTAATATTGTCGGTAAGGTTATAGTTCATTCCGATTTTCGGCTGAAAGAACTTGAACGTACGCTCGTAGTCAGAATCCTTGTACTTCGGATTACCGTTGGAATCCTTCATATCCTTGGTGGCATAGTAATATTTTCCCGTCCACTGCTGCGCTCCGAAATCGTAAATCTCGATGGGATTCTCGATGACTTTCGACGTGTACACTGCGTACGATCCATCAAGCATGAGCGTGAGATGCTCAATCGGAGTGATGAGGAACCGTGCGAATCCGGACATGTTCGTCACATTCCCGGTGTAATCGTAGCGTCGCTGCACTTCGTTAATGGTCCTCACGCCCCCCTGGCCATCCGACATGCGGAACAGCTTGGACTGCGCGTAGTGATCCGCCGTCCACAGGCGGATTTCACCACCGACCGTGTACGTCAGGAACTCGTTCAGCTCGTGCTGATACGCTGTGTTCATCCCGAATTGCGTGTGGTAATTTTGCGAATCATTCTTCCAGGAGTGACTGAAATCACCATTCGGAAGATTGGTGGCCCTGGATACGGTCTGCCCGTTGTACGTCTTCGTCTGCGGATCATACCCGGTTAATACGACACCGGTGTTTTCATAAATCCAGCGCGCGTTACGCCCAAAGTACTTGTTGTCCGTGGCTTCCGAAACAGTCTTGAACGACACTGCACCGGTTTGAACATCAAAGTAATCGTTGCGTAAATAGCGCCCGCCGCCCTGGCCCGTGGTAAAGAATGCATTCGTCGCCAGGAACTGGTTCTTGTCGATACCCCATTCGTGGTGCAACTCGAACTGCGGTTTGAAGTAATAGTTTTCCTGGTAGGGATGATCGTAACGGTTGTATTCGCGCCCGAGTTTATCAGCCTTCAACAGCTTCAGGTCCTGCATTGTCCGCGCCTGCAAGTGTTTCTGCGGGGCTCCGATGAAATTAAACGTCAACTTGTGGCTACCGAAAAGTCCCTGGACGGCACCATAGAAACTATGGCCGTCATACCGGGTATTCCGGATGTAGGACTCGCCGTACTTTCGTTCATAGCGGAACGAAAAATTCAGCTTGTTGTCCAACATCAAACCGCTGGTGTATTCCACCGAAGCGATATAATTCATCGGCGTGCGCGCACGCGTTCCACCCGTCTGGGGATCGCGCGTTCCTTCATTCTCGTACACTCCCCCGCTGAAACGAAAACTTAACTTTTCGTAAGGGCTCATACCGGCCGTGATCACGTTGATGGAGCCCCCGAAGGCGCCCGAACCGTACAGCGACGAACCAACACCGCGTTGAACCTGAATGCTGCTGGTGTTTCCGGACAGTCCGGTCCAGTTGGACCAATAAACCCATTGCGATTCCGGATCGTTGACAGGGATGCCATTTATCATCACCTGCGTGTGCTCGGCGTCAAACCCGCGGATGTAAATCCCCGCCTCGCCAAGACCAATGTTCGTCGTAAACACACCGGGAACGAGCCGCAGTAAATCCGGCACATCCTGTGTCGTGTACCGTTCGTCAATCTCAGCACGCCCCACATCAGTAAAAGCAATCGGCGTTTCACGAATCTTGGCCCGGTTGACCTCCTTGACTACTTCCCCCATCTCCAGAATGGTCGGTTTCAACATCAGGTTGTGAGTGGTTGCGCCCTTGATGTCGATGGTAACGATTGCTCGCTTATATCCGACAAAGGAGTACTCGACTCGGTACGTCCCGTTCGGAATGCCGGTGATCTTGTACTCACCTTTGGTGTTTGTTACCGCCCCACGTCCGAGTGAGGGAATGTAGACATTAGCCCCGACCAGTGCTGTCTTGGTGTCTTCGCCACGGACTTTACCACTGAGAGAACCTTTCTGGGCAACGGCAGCGGTAGTGAAACCAAGAACAATAAGGACGAGAACTATAGAACGAGTAACAACGCTCATAGAAAAACTCCTTATAAGTTTGTATGTAGATGTGGAGAGAGAGTTTGGTGTAAAGAGACATGCGCGTGGTTGATGCTCTTCTCAAAGAAGGCTGGAAATCGGAACGATAAATACTTCTGAAACGATGTTTTCGGAGCCGGCGAAACTCCTACCGGGCATGAGATCTTGCGTGTTCTCGCCTATCCTGTAATCCCTCGGTACCTCCCCTGACTACCAACCGTGCAGTCGGTTGAAGTTTACGGAGAAAGACCATTAGTTCCAAAACGTCCCGGCAATTTCAGCATTTAAAATCCTCCCTCCGAATAGAAACCGCTGCCGGTAGTGCCCTTCGGACAAGTGCGAAAAAACAACCCCGCGGCGCGTGGATGCATGGGCGAAAACACCGTTCCCTATGTAGATACCCACGTGGCCCACCCTCCGTATCTTCCGGTTCGTTCCCGTGAAGAAAATGAGATCGCCGAACTGCAAGGAGTCCTTGCTGACCCTCACCAAAGCCGTTGCCTGGTATCGTGAAACCCGCGGGAGATTGACGGAAAGAACTGACCGTATGACGCGCCTGGTAAACGCGGAACAATCGATACCACGCCTGGAAGTCCCGCCGTACCTGTAGCGTGTCCCCAACCATTCGTAGATCGTTTCCAGCAATTCGTCCCGGATGAAATGGGAATAAAACGGCGACCTCCAGTCAAAATCCGATCCGACAATGGCAGTTCTCCACCACGGCCTGGTGACTACCGAGGAATCAACATATTCCGGCAAATACTTTCGAAAAATAGCCCGCGCTTTCCGAAGAGCGTTACTCCGGCGCAGTGTCGTGGATGATGATCCCCGTTGGTGAGGCTCTATCGTTTTTCCACTCTCCAACGGCCGTGCCTGAACGGTACAGAAAGCCATGCTGACAGCCATCCATCCCACGATGGAAAAAAAGAATAATCGTTTCACTTATTTCCAAGCTCTGTTGAACATCATTTCTAGCGGAGATAGATCGGTCCGAGGTCCAGCGCTGCTTCACCCTTCCCCCTTCACAGACCCGCAACAACGGCGTACCTCTCTCCCATCACGTCACTGACGGCGCGGAGCTCCCCGCATGTTACATTTCTTCAATAATCTGGATTAATTCGTCAATGTCATGGAGAATATATTTCGCCGTGGATTTCTTACGGTTGCCCATGCGAATCGTGATACCGTCCGCGAGATAGGAAAAAGCGGATTCGTCGGATATCCCACCGCCTACGTACATGGTCTCGCGGCGCTCACCGTTTCTCCGCTGGAGCCAGAACCGTACCATGTGCGACTTATCCCATTGCAATTTA
>JAJRXL010000030.1 GCA_024276335.1 Bacteroidota bacterium | reverse complement strand
GCGAAGCGAAAAGAAAAGACGGCTCGCTTGTGGCGGTCGAATTAACCCTCTCCTCGATGCGATTGTTCAATCAATGGCAAGCGATTGGGATCCTCCGCGATATTACGGAACGTCGCCGGAAAGAGAAGGAGTTAAAAGAAGCAAAAGAACGCGCGGAACGATCGGATAAATTCAAGGACGCTTTTATCGCCAACATTTCCCACGAGATCAGGACTCCACTCAACGTCATCCTCGGCTACACCAGCGTGATTGCGGATGCCTTTTCCGAAAATATTTCCGAAGAAGCAGCGCCGTTCCTGGAAAACATCGAGAACGCAGGCATGCGTCTGATGCACACGGTGGATTCCATCGTAAATATCTCCCGCATGCAAGTAGGCGATCTTCCTTTTAAAGTTTCCCCACTGGACATCACCGTCCTGATAGAGCAAGTAATCCAAAGCATGCGGGACCTTGCCCGCCAAAAACAGCTCGAGCTGCATCTCACCAGCGACGTCAACTCCGTGGCTATCAACGGCGATGCATTTTTACTCTCTCTCGTATTCGAAAATGTCATCGATAACGCCATCAAGTACACGAAAAGTGGATCGGTATCCCTTCGCCTGTTTCAAAACCCGGATGGCGCGGTCATCATTGAAGTATCGGACACGGGAATCGGTATTTCCAAGAAATACCTGCCCTTCATTTTCGAGCCGTACACGCAAGAAGAAATCGGCTACAGCCGTACGTACGAGGGAATCGGGCTCGGCCTGACGTTATCTCGGAAAGTAATCGAACTTCATAAAGGAAACATCACCGTGCAGAGCGAGAAAGATAAGGGTACAACCATTACGATTTCTTTCCCTCCCGACATTGTTCACCAGATGCCAACGAACAAAATCGAAGCCGCATAAAACGAGTAACCTGAAAGACTGCCCGCGACTTTATTATTATCTCCTCATCGTGACGACGATGACTGGCTTTGCGTGTGCCGCTTCAACGTTTGTAAGAGCACCTTCCCCGGTCCCGTCAGCTTGGTCATGAACAACCCCTCGCCACCGAACAGCATTTTCCGGCAACCGCCAACCCCTTTGATATCGTAATCCACCCCCTCGGCGAACGCCGCGAGGTGGCCGGTGCTTACCAGTATCGTTTCCCTTGCACCGAGTACCCTCTCCTCAAAATCCCCGCTGGCATGGATAAGAACGAATCCCTGCCCCGAGACCTTTTGCAGCAGCAGTCCCGAGCCGCCGAAAAACGCGGCGCCCGCTTTTCGCGCGGTTGTTACGGTGATATCGATCTGATCGCCCCACGCGGCCAGGAACGAGCCCCGGGTCGTGACGACCGGCCCGTCGGCAAGGTCCCAAACCATAATGTGTCCCGGAGCGCTGGTTGCAAGCATGACGACCTGTTCCGGCTTCAGTGCCATGATACGCGTCAGCGCAATCCCTTCACCCGCAAACGAGCGTTTTACCGCTCCTGATAAACCACCGGGAACCTTAAGCTCCCATGATACTCCATCCGTGTAGGTCATGATCGCTCCGCGGCTGGACCACACCGGTTCTCCGGGTCCGAATTCGAGGCGCGCGAACTGGGCGATCTCTCCGGAAATCGTGTACTTCATTACCCATCTCCCTGTTAATCCAAAAGCATGTGCCTGAAAAAGTAAGAAGATATTGCGCGGCTGCAAACCGAATCGGGTTCTCGTCAACCTTATTTTGCCGAGTCGTTCGGACTCTCCCTCCCGATCGTGCGCACATTGCGTAACAGGATTCGTTCCCGCCTCGCCTTTGTATTGAAGAACTGGAAACCCGGAACTACCGTCTCCCTATTATTCGCAGTATCGAAAAGCCTTCCGTTCCCGGCCGGGATATTCAGACAAACCCTCGGTAGTGTTCAACACCAATCGTCCACAACCAGGACGGTGTCCTCGAAATCGGTTTCTTCGGGCGCCCATTCCTGATCCGGGGCCAAGAGGTCTTCGCGCAGGAAGCATATACGCATCGTGTCCGTTCCGGGAAGGGGAGGACGAAAACCGAGAATCTGCTGCAGCCGTTCCTGGATCTTCGCCTGGATATTATTCAACACTTCATGGTAGGTTGCGCCGAAGGCGTGGCAATCGGACAGGTTCCCGCAGCTTGCCCAGAATCCCCCGTCCCCGTCGGATTCAATGACAATATTCCATTTCTCGTCATGCATGTCCGGCATAATGGTATCCTTTTGATTTACGCCGCCCGGGAGCGATGGCGTTCGCACACGGCGGCAAACGCGATGGCGTCGTTCCCGAACCGACGCCGGATGGAGTCGATGGCGGCATACAGGCGCGCGTCCTTCTCCTCGCGGGTGGCGAACAGCGGCAGCTGCGACAGGTCGTCCAGGAAATTGGTGGTGGAAATTCCCAGCAGCCGCACCCGTACCCGGCGCGTCCAAAGCCGGCGGAAAAGCTTCTCCGCCAAGGCGTAGATGTTCATATCGTGATTCGTGTAATTACATCGCTGGGTCAGGGTCTGCGTCACGAAGTCCGCGTAGCGAAGCTTGAGGGTGATGGTATTGGTCAGGAAGCGTCGCTCCCGCAGTTCGCGCCCCACCCGCATGGCCAGGCACTGGAGCGTGGACAGCATGCAGGGAATATCCAGCGTGTCTTCGTGAAACGTGTGCTCCGCCCCTACTGATTTGCGCTTCCGGTAAGGAACGACCGGCGAACGGTCAATTCCACAGGCGTGTTCGTACAGAACCTGTCCGCTCTTTCCGTACATGTGCACGAATATCCGCGGGGAGAGCCGGGCGATGTCGCCGATCAGGTGAATGCCCATGGCCAGCAGCTCCGGCTCCAGCACCCTGCCCACCCCGGGCATCATGCCCACGGGCAGCGGAGCCAGGAAGCGTCGTTCGCCGCCGGCGGGAACACAGATGTCGCCCCGTGTCTTGGCCACGCCGGTAGCGACCTTCGACACGAACTTGTTCGACGCCAGTCC
Organism: Bacteroidota bacterium; assembly: GCA_024276335.1. Lineage (GTDB taxonomy): Bacteria > Bacteroidota > Ignavibacteria > SZUA-365 > JAADGX01 > JAADGX01. The sequence continues at coordinate 5,900 of JAJRXL010000030.1, read as the reverse complement.
GAACGACAACGGCAGATGCGTCTCTCCCGTGATGGTCCGCTTGAGCTTCTTCGCCCACTCGAAGAGGTTGCCGTACGGCCGCTCGCAACCGGTGACGTCGGCGTAAAACTCGTCGATCGACGCCTTCTCGGCAACGGGTGTGCTGTCCACGATGATCTCCGCCACCCGCTCGGAGTACTCCGCGTAGTGCACGAACTTGGGATAGAGGAACACGGCCCGGGGACAGAGCTGGTACGCCCTGCGCAAGGGCATGGCGGAATGCACGCCGTACCGGCGGGCTTCCCGCGAGCACCCCGCCACCACTCCCCGTTCCAACGGCGACCCGCCGACGATCACGGGACGGTTGTTCAACGAAGGATCGAGCAACCGCTCCACGGAGACGAAAAAGGTGTCCATGTCGATGTGCAGGGTGTTCATCTTACCGATTCCGCTCCTGTCGGTTCATGTCCGTTCCACCTTCTCCACGGAAAAATCGAAACATCCTCCCAGGTCGCGGATGACCAGCATCACCCGCCCCAGGATGTAAAACTCGTTCTTTTTCGTAACCCAGGTCGTCTTATAGGAAGGGTTGGCGGGCTCCAGCCCGATTTTTCCTTCCTGCCGGAGGAATCGCTTCACGGTAAGGCCGCCGTCCAGCCAGGCAATAACGGTCTGGCCGTGCTCCGCCGTTTCCTGGGGCCGAATCAGCACGATGTCGTCCGGGAGAATGCCTGCGTCCCGCATGCTGTAGCCCTCGACGCGCAAGGCGACCGGGTCGGGAAATCGCACCAGCCTGGGATCGACGTTGATGTATTCCGCGGGCGCTTCCTGGGAAAGCATGGGCATGCCCGCCCGCACTTCGCCCAGCAGCGGCACCTGGACGGGCCGGGAAGCCAGCAAGCGGATACCCCGGCTGAGCCCCCGGTTCAATTCCACGATCCCCATTTTTTCCAGGCCCTGCAACGCCACCTCCACGCTGCGCTTCCACATGCCGGTGCCCGCGGCGATTTCCGCCAGGCTGGGCGAAATACCGTGTTTTTCCATGTAACTCGCGAGAAAGTCCGCCACCTTTCTCCGCGCCGGTGTCCATCGATCTCGTGCCATGGGCATTCCTCCGTGCTGTACGTACATCGACCTTATAGTTAGCCATAGGTCTAAACTAACATACAACTCGGGAAGGAAATTGTCAAGAGGAAAACGGCGGCGGCGAAGGGAAAAAATGCGGGCGGTGTTTACCGGGTGTCGTTCAGCCGCCAGTCGTACCGGGAGTACTCAAACCGGACACGGGGGAGTTTGAGCATGTCGGCAAGGGGACGGAGACCAAACCGCGCGAGGAAATTCTTGATCGAACCGGATTCCTTTACCGGCTCATCGGCGTACCAGCGGAAAAGCTCCGACGGGCGGATAGCCTTCGCCGGCTGTCATTCGCACTTTGCGGATCAGATGCTGCGCCGGTATTCGTCGAGATCGAGTTGCCAGACCTTGATACCACAAAACCGGTCTCCTTCCGGGCACACGGGTCTTTTCCCGGCAAGGTGACGGATGGTACAGGGAGGCAGCAGGTACCGGCCTATACGCGGGTGCATGTCCCTTATCTGCTCCGCTTCGTCCACGGATGCCCGCCAGATTTCTTCCTGCGCGTTGTAACACAACCGCATGGCATGCTTGTGGTGCAGGTTCAGCAGGTCGGCGCTTTCCGTGAACCGGATGGGAACCGCGTTCGGCAGGAGGTACAGAACGAACTCGTCCGGAACGTCCATGCTTCGCAGGCGACGAATGGACTCCCACGTCGAGTCCATGGTGTTTCTGTAGAAAGCGAGGGCTCCCGGGTCGTTTTCCAGGAGAGACGGGAGGATGTAGTCCGGTTCGTCCACGAGATGAGCCGAGAGGACGGGCCGGGAAGCGGGCGTCATGCGGTGGCGCTGATCCTGCGAGTCGGCCGTGTGGCTAAGCTTCTTCATGAACGTGTAGGAAGGATGGTAAAGAGCACGGGTGAGCTTGTCGTGCGTTGTCAGCACCAGCGATTCCCCCAGGAGGGGATTCCTGTCGGGATCAAGAGCAAGACCGATGGCTTCCTCGTCGGAGAGAGCAGACGAATGCTGTCCGAGCACTTCCCGCACCGCCCGGGCCAGTGTTTCCTCGGCACGCGCGGAAAAATCGACCAGCAGGGAAAGCCGGTCCCCGAGGCGGTTGTCGAATTCCCGGATGAACTCCTGCGCCGCCTTTACCTTTCTATTCGTGTTTCGGAAAAACGATTGCTCCGGCAGCGCTCCTTCCTCCAGGGGGGCTTCCAAAATCAATTCATACGATGGATCGAAGGCGATGAGCGCCCGCACCATTTTCTCCACGACGATTTTCTGTTCCAGAGGTGCGTCGAATGAACGGCACATCCGCCAGTACCGCAACAGCGTCACTCCGCTGATCGTGTGGTAGAGGTAGGCGTGCATGGCAACCGGCAGCACGTACCGGGCTACTTCCATAGCCTTTTTCCGAATGTCCTTTTCCCATGCCTCGGCGTTCTTTCGGCGGTACGGGAAATGGGAGAAGTACGCTTCGCCCATTGCGGGCATGAGCATCCCGATAAGTCTTTCGTAGGCGGCGGTTTGTCGTTCCACCGTTTCCACGAAAACCCGGCGCGCGCCGCCATCCAGCGGGGGAACGGCATAGTTGCCCGGTTTCATTTTCACGTACCGTTGGCTCACCTGCTCGGAATTATAGAACGGGTGGCTGTGCAGGAACGACCAGATGAACTGGCGCGAAACGTTGGACAGACGGAACTGGAAATGCGCGTGCTGGAACGTCGTATGGTGCCCGGCCTTGTAGATACTCCTGGCCAGGTTGCCCCAGCGCTCGAGATCGATGTCCTCGTCACCGATGATGCCTTTCGACGAGTAACAGGTTCGCGCGGTGGCAAGGGCGTTCCTGAACGGATTATCGAAAGCCTTGTAAAGCTCAACTCGTGGTTCAGGCGTGAAATTCAGTTGACGGGAGGGCACGTACGTTCCTTTCTTAGCATCAAACTGTATCAAAATACGAATAATCCTCTTCCCGTGGTACGGAGCCACAAACCGATTCATTGTTCCGGCCCGATCTGAAATCCTTGGATTCCCGCTTGCGCGGGTGGGGCAATGCATAAAGCCTGGTTAATTACCGTTGATAAGACACCGTGAAACCAGGAAAAACAGGGGACTTTCCCGGAGTAGAACAATTACCTATCTCTTCCGTACCTTGTGTTCTATGAGAATTTCAGCAATGTTTCATAATCAACGGGAGAATTCATGAAACGGCGTTCCGTATTACCCACTCTCATCATATTGCTTATGGCTGTCACTTCGTACACCTCCGGCCAGAAACTGCCGGAAATCAAGTTTGAGAAATATACTCTCGCCAATGGATTGCAGGTGATCCTGCACGTGAACAAGAAGATCCCGGCGGTAAATGTCAACTTGTGGTACCATGTTGGTTCCAAGAACGAAAAACCGGGACGGACGGGGTTTGCCCACCTGTTCGAGCACATGATGTTCCAGGGCTCGAAGAACGTCAAGGGCGAATACCTGAGCCTCGCGGAAAAAGCCGGGGCCAACCTCCGCACCGGCGGCGTAAACGGCACTACCAACCGTGACCGTACGAATTACTTCGAGACCGTGCCCACCTCGTCCCTGGAGTTCGCGCTCTGGCTCGAATCCGACCGCATGGGCTACCTGCTCGACGCGATGACGGAAGAAAAGCTGGAGAACCAGCAGGATGTGGTGAAGAACGAGAAACGCCAGGGCGACAATTTTCCGTATGCCATCGCCCAGTACCTTATAGCCGAGAACCTGTACCCGGCAGGTCACCCGTATGCGCATACGGTCATCGGTTCCATCGACGACCTTACTGCGGCCACGCTGGATGACGTCAAGGACTTCTTCAAGACCTGGTACACACCGAACAACGCCACCTTGATTCTCAGCGGCGACTTCGATCCGGCCAAGGCCAAGAAACTCGTCAAGCAGTACTTCGGCCCCATTCCCGCTGGTCCCGCGCTGTCGCGCCCCGGCGTCAACATCCCCATGCTGCCCCGTAACAAGCGCGTTTTCGCCACCGACCGTGTGCCGCAGGCGCGGCTCTACCTTGTTTATCCGACGCCCGAACGATACGCAGCCGAGGAATCGCGCCTTGATTACGCGGCCGCCGTACTCGGCCAGGGCAAGAATTCACGCTTGTACAAGCGACTCGTGCGCGAGCTGGAGCTGGCGACAAGCGTGAGCGCCAACAATAGTTGCTCCGAGATCTCCGGTGAATTCACCATCACGGTCACCGCCCGCCCGGGAAAATCCCTCGAAAAGATTCGCGAAGTCGTGGACGAGGAAATCGCCAGGTTGGCCAAGGACGGTATCACCAAGAAGGAACTCCAGCGGGAGAAAGCCCAGTGGGAGATGCGGTTCATCTCCAACCTGGAACGCATCGGCGGATTCGGGGGAATCGCTGATCGCCTTGGTGGCTACAACACGTTCCTCGGCGACCCGGACTTCTTCCCAAAAGATTACGACCGTTACCAGAAAGTAACGCTGGCCGATATCTCACGCGAATTCAACAAATGGATCGCCGACGCACACCGGCTCGAGGTGTACATCACGCCGGAAAAAGGCGGCAGGCCGGACGTCAAGGACTTCGACCGCTCGATTCCGCCAATCATCAAGGACGATTTCGAGTTCCATGCTCCCAAGGTGCGACGGAGCACTCTGCCGAACGGTCTGGAAGTCGTGGTAGTAGAACGGCACGAGTTGCCGCTGGTCACGAGCCAGTTGATCATCAAGAGTGGCAACCTCCTGGAGACCGTGGACAACGCGGGCGAGAGTTCACTGACCGCGGCCATGATGGATGAAGGCACCAAGCACCGCACCGCGCTCCAGATCCAGGAAGACCTGAAGATGCTGGGTTCCTCACTCAGCGTGTCGGGCAGCAAGCACGGCAGTTCCATGCGGATGAGTTGCCTCAGGCGCCGGCTCGACCCGACCATGGAGATCTTTGCCGACGTCCTGCTGAACCCGACGTTTCCCAAGGATGAACTCGAGCGCCTGCGGAAGCAAACTCTGGACCGTATCAAGCAACAAAAAGCCAATCCTTCCGCCATCGCTTCGCAGGTCTTCGTTAAGGAACTGTTCGGCGCCACCCATCCGCTCGGACTACCTTCGCAGGGAACGGAAACGTCGATCCCCAAGCTCACTGCGAAGCAACTCCGCAAGAACTACCTGACGTACTGGCGTCCCAACAACGCCGCCATCGTGTTCGTCGGCGACATCACGCTGGGACAGGCGTTGACCACAGTAAGGAAGCATCTCGGTTCATGGAAGCAGGCCGCGGTCCCGGAACAAAAGCTTCCGGCGTTCTCCGCCCCGGAGGAGCGCGTCGTGTACCTGGTTGACCGCCAGGGCGCGCCCCAGTCTCAGGTGCGAATCGGTTCCACGGCTCCAGACCGCTATTCCAAGGACTATCGCTCCATCCAGGTCATGAACGCCATCCTGGGCGGGGCCTTTTCTTCGCGGCTCAATCTCAACTTGCGGGAGGACAAGGGGTACAGCTACGGCGCGTTCTCCTTCTTCTCCATGAACCGGGGCTACGGCTACTGGATGGCCACGGCGGGCGTGCAGACCAAGGTTACAAAACCCGCGCTTGTGGAATTCCGCAAGGAGATAGAAGGCATTACCGGGAAAATCCCGGTCAAGGAGGTGGAACTGGACCAGACGAAGAAAAACCTCACGCGGGGGTACGTCCAGAACTTCGAGAGCAACAGCATGGTGCTGGGACAAATCGCGCCTTTGATTTCCTACGGCCTGCCGATAAGCGAAATAGAGAACTACATTCCTTCGGTGGAAAAAGAAACGCCGGAATCCATCGTTGAAACCGCCCGTAAGTACGTGGACTTCGATCACTGCGTG
>JAJRXL010000283.1 GCA_024276335.1 Bacteroidota bacterium | reverse complement strand
CCCATCCTCATCAACGGGTTGAAACGGCTGGAATACCGCGGGTACGATTCGGCGGGTATCGCCGTGTTGAAGGACTCGCAGATACGGGTCATCAAGCGGGCGGGAAAGGTCGTGGACCTGGAGAACCTCGTCGCGTTGAACAACCTGGACAGCAGCATCGGCATCGGACACACGCGTTGGGCCACCCACGGGGAACCCAACGACGTCAACGCCCATCCCCATCTTGACCAGACTGCGTCGCTGGCCCTCATCCATAACGGAATTATCGACAACTACTCCGTAATCCGGAAGAAGTTGGAAGCCCAGGGATACCGGTTCCAGTCGGAAACCGACACCGAGTCGCTGGTGCAGCTCATCTCCGCGTTCATGGAAATCACGCACGACTTCGTCAAGGCGGTGCAATTGGCGTTGAGCGAGGTGGACGGAACCTACGGCCTGGTTGTGATAAACAAGGAGCAGCCGGACATGATGGTCGCCGCCCGGCTGGGAAGCCCGCTGGTCATCGGCGTTGGTGACGACGAGTACTTCGTCGCATCCGACGCCTCCGCTATAGTGGGACATACACGGCAGGTGTTGTACCTCGACGAAGGGGAAATCGCCATCATCACCAGGGGCGGCTACGAAATCAAGACGATCGCCAACGAGCCAGTCACCCGCCAGGTGGAGCAGATCACGTTCGACCTCGAACAGATCGAGAAGGGCGGGTACGATCACTTCATGTTGAAGGAAATCTTCAACCAGCCCCAGACGATCCTCGATTCCATGCGTGGCAGGCTGTTGCCGGACAAAGGCTCCGCGCGCCTGGGCGGCCTGCGCGAAGTCGTGCACATCCTCAACAACGCCAATCGAATCATCATCACCGCCTGCGGCACCTCATGGCACGCGGGCCTGGTGGGCGAGTACATGCTGGAGCATTACGCCCGCATCCCGGTGGAAGTGGAATACGCTTCGGAATTCCGGTACCGGAATCCCATCATTACCGAGAACGACGTTGTCATCGCCATCAGCCAGAGCGGTGAAACCGCCGATACCCTGGCCGCCCTGCGGGAAGCCAAGAACCGCGGCGCCACCGTGATCGGCATCTGCAACGTGGTGGGAAGCACGATCGCGCGCGAAACCCACGCGGGCGTCTTCATCCACGCCGGACCGGAAATCGGGGTGGCGTCCACGAAAGCTTTCACATCGCAACTGGTGGTGCTGAGTCTTATCACGCTCATGCTGGCACGGAACCGGGGATTCCTTTCCAGGGAGGAAGGAGAGAAAGTCGTCAAGGAAATGCTGGCCCTGCCGGACAAGGTGCAGGAGATCCTCCAGCTCGCCTGCGAGATCGAACGCATTGCCGATGAGTTCAAGGACTGTGACAACGCGCTGTATCTCGGTCGCACCTACCAGTTCCCCGTCGCGCTCGAGGGCGCGCTGAAGCTCAAGGAGATCTCGTACATCCACGCCGAGGGCTACCCCGCGGCGGAGATGAAGCATGGTCCTATCGCTCTTATCGACAAAAACATGCCGGTGGTCGTCATCGCGCCCCAGAACGGCATCCACGAAAAAGTGGTCAGCAACATCCAGGAAGTCCTTGCCCGCAAGGGACGTGTCATCGCCGTCTGCAACCACCAGGATCCCATCATCCACGAGCTGGCCGAGACGTGCATCAACATTCCGCGCACCATGGATTTCCTCTCCCCCATCCTCTCCATCATACCCCTGCAACTCCTGGCGTACTACATAGCGGTCAAGAGAGGATGTAACGTTGACCAGCCGAGAAACCTGGCCAAGAGTGTAACGGTCGAGTGAAAGACATGCAGTCATGGAACAAACCGAGACAATAGCGCCGCCCGCTGAAGTCGATCTCCTCCCCGAGGAGCTGAACGAGGAAATCCTCCGCCTGAAAAAAGAACTGAATGCCGTCATCCTGGCACACTACTACCAGGAGTCGGAGATCCAGGACCTCGCCGACTTTATCGGCGACAGTCTCGAGCTTTCCCGCAAGGCGGCCCAGACGGACGCGGACGTGATCGTCTTTGCCGGCGTTCACTTCATGGCCGAGACGGCGAAGATTCTCAGCCCCGACAAGACGGTGCTCCTGCCCGATCTCGAGGCGGGATGCTCCCTGGCCGATAGCGCCCCGGCGGACCTGTTCCGGCAATACCGCCTCGATCACCCGGACCACCTGAGCCTGACGTACATCAACTGCACGGCGGAGGTCAAGGCCCTCAGCGATATTATCGTCACGTCCAGCTCGGCGGAACGCATCCTGCGCGAACTGCCGGAAGATATTCCCGTTCTCTTCGCCCCGGACCGGAATCTCGGGAGATACCTCCAGCGCGTCACGGGGAGGGACATGCTCCTGTGGCAGGGCACCTGCCTCGTGCACGAACAGTTCAGCGAGCGCAAGATTTTCGCCCTGCGCAGCGAGCACCCCGAAGCAAAGCTCATCGCCCACCCCGAGTGCGAGGAAGTGATCCTCGATCAGGCCGACTTTATCGGCTCGACCAGCGCCCTGCTGAAATTTACGCAGACCGATCCCAGCCCGGCTTTCATCGTGGCCACGGAACCCGGCATCATCCACCAGATGGAAAAGGCTTCGCCGGGTAAGTTGTTCATCCCTGCTCCCCCGGACTCCACCTGCGCATGCAACGAGTGCCCGTACATGAAGCTCAACACGCGTGAGAAACTCTACCTCTGCATGCGCGACCGCAAGCCCGAGATCACCATGGACGAATCCCTCCGCTTACGCGCCCTCGCGCCGCTCCAGCGCATGCTCGACCTTACCTCGAATTCCTCGACCGATACCCGATCCCTTCTAAAGGAAATCCGTCTGCCGTTTACCGGGTAGATTATTTTCGTTAAAAGCCCCCATCCACTGCAATAATTCCTTGGGAAACGACGGAACCAAGGGTTCTCAACGCACGCATTTACTCATGCCCTCATACCGGTCGGAAGCAAGTATTATTTCTTGGCTCGTATATATAAATCCAATATATTTCTTTGATACTCTTAGGAATTCAACCTACGTATCGCAACCCTGAGCATAGAGGTATTGGCCATGAATCATCGGTTCATTCTGTTTCGGGGGAGGGCAATCAATCTTCTACTGCTGTGCGTCGTTCTTTCCGCGGGCGCCCGGGCCCAGGAACTCAATTACCTTGTCGGGATAGACCTGGGCGGGAACATCCTCGGCAACGATTACACCATCCATCTCTACGACTACCTGGTCCGACCCATCGGTTCCGTG
>JAJRXL010000029.1 GCA_024276335.1 Bacteroidota bacterium | reverse complement strand
CACCAGGTAGTCCTTGATCTTTGAATTCCCGGGGAGATGTATTTTCGCCTTTGAATTTTTTTCCAGGGGTTGATGCATTTCACGTCGCGTTCGATTACATTATGAGCAGAATACACGAGAACGAGACCGGATACAGACATGGCGAGGTCCAGAAAAAAGTCCCCCAGAACACAACCCCAACCGAAGAAGCAGAAGAAGCCTCTTTCACGGAAAGAGAAGGTGTTCCTTGCGGCAGGTTTTCTCCTCGCGGTCATGGCCGGGCTCCTTTACACCGCCATCTCGCAGTACTGGTTCAATCCCGGCGACAAGTGGATCGACAGGACGTACGCCATCGCCAACCAGTTTCACCGCGTCTATTCCGCGGGGTGGGAAGGAGCCAACGGCGCTATCGGCGAAGCGTATCTCTATGCCGTCACCGGCGACACCACGATAAAGAACTACCACCTCGTCACCCACGATCTGCGAAAAATGATCAACGGCACCTGGGTGGACGACCGTGCCTGGGTATGCCTGGCCGAGATGTACTGGTGGCATTTCACGGGACGAACCAACCGGGACCTCGTGATCGACGCGGCGAACCGCTACCTGGAAGCCCGGGCCCAGGGGCGATTGTCGAGCCACGAGGGATTCTGGAGCTGGTACAACTGGCCCCCGAACGCCGGGGTGAACGACATCTGCATCACCAATACGAACATGAACCACATGATCTCGGTGGCCTGCTGGCTCTACGAGGCCACGGGCGACCAGCGCTTCCTCGACGACGCGCTGATGGTCTGGAACGGCGACGGGACCATTCCGGGTGTGGAAGCGACGTTCTACCGCGGGAACGGCGTGTGGGAGGGAAAGCCGGGACTGGCCGCCTTCGGCAAGCAGCTTCCCTGGGAAGGCACGGGGTATTGTTCCATTGCAGCGTCACTGTACCGCGTCACGAAGGAACAGAAATACAAGGACATCGCCGTCGCCACGGCCCGGCGCATCATGGACCCGGCCAACGGCTGGGTGGATTCCGAGGATTATTATCAGATTCACATGGACGGCAACGGCGCCTTCGTGCACTACCTGCTCGACGCCTATGAAATCGCGCCGGAAGAGCTGGCCGATCTGCCGGGAAAAATCGAGAAGATGCTGGAGCACGTTTGGACCAACCACCACGGCGAAGCCACGGTGGTGCTGCACCGCGACTACGATCACGGGATCCGCAACGGCTGGAATCCCAACGGGGGCGAGGACGGCTACGGCGTGAACGAGGTGGGAACCGTCCATGCACAGTCACAGGCCGTGCGCGCCTTCGGTGTATTTACCTATTTCGAGAACAGGAAATAAAACCGCTCCGCTCCGGATTACAAGAATGATCTGACGGGCTTTCCATGCCATACTCCGTGAATCCCGCAGTTCGACTCCGCTCACTGCTACGGTGCTGGGTTACCTTCATTGTATTGTGTATCGTAGCCCTAAGCGAAGTCGAAGGGCGCCATGAAGATGGTTCTTTCGGAAAAGCATCTTTAGTGCAAGCCCATCGACGTCATCAGTAATCCTGACGATGTCCAATGAATCCCGCAGTTCGACTCCGCTCACTGCTACGGTGCTGGGTTACCTTCATTGTATTGTGTATCGTAGCCCTGAGCGAAGTCGAAGGGCGCCACGAAGAAGTCGGTTTCGTCGAGAAAACCCTGATCCATCGACTCCAGCTCTCCGCTCAGGATGACGGGAACAATGCGCCTGTTTGATCAACATCCGTATTTCCTGAATGCATGCCATCATGACGTTCCAAATCCCAAATCCAGAATAATGTCTCCGCCTCGTAATCGTTTTCTCTACGTCATTCTCATGTTGGCCGCCGCGGCGGCGGGAATCGGATCGCGCATGCAGGATGCGGGCGTTCCTGAATTCATCGCGCAATACGCGGGCGATACGTTCTGGGCGCTGTTCGTGTACCTCGGCGTTGGCTTCCTGGCGCCGCGCCTGTCCATCCGGACGACAGCGCTGATCGCCGGGTCCATCGCCGTGCTCGACGAAGTGAGCCAGTTGTACCATGCCCCGTGGATCGATGCCGTCCGGCAGACCAACGTTGGAGGGCTGATCCTCGGGTACGGTTTTCTTTGGAGTGATTTCCTGTGCTACTTGGCTGGCATCCTCATCGGGGTAGCGGGAGAATATTTCCTCTTGCGAAAAAAGACCTGAACGTTCACAAGGCAAGCACGAAGCCGTCCCCGCCCTTTCTCTTCCATTTTCGCAGGAAGGCCTGAGCCCTTGCCTCGGTGGCAAAACCGCCGATGATCAAGCGGTACCAGGTCTTCTTCTTCGATTTCGAGACCTTTACCAGCACATGTTCGTGTTCTTCTTCGGAGAGATCAGCCAGGTAGGGCAGGCTGAGCCCGAGGTCGGTGACTGCGGCGATCTGCACCCCGTATCCCGACGGCTGGGAGCGGTCGGTTTTCAAGCGAAAGTACGAGCCTGTCGAGGTGCGTTTGAAGCGCCGGTAGGTGTCGCGGTCCACCTCGACTATGCGGACCTTGACCGTGCCTGCCTCAATCATGTCCAGCTTCTCCGCCGCCGCCCGGGAAAGATCGATGATGCGGGAGGACTTGACCGGGCCGCGGTCGTTAATACGGACAACCACCGTCTTCTTGTTGGCAAGATTAGTGACACGGACGTAGGTATTGAATGGCAGGCTGCGGTGGGCTGCGGTAAGGTCGTGCATGTTGAAGCGCTCACCGCTGGCCGTCACCTTGCCGTGGAATTTTCGTCCGTAGTACGTCGCCCACCCGGTCTGGGTGAACGGCTGCTGGGCGAACGCCGGCGACAGGAACAGGAACACCGCCGCGATGGCGCTGAAGATTCTCACCGTCGGCCTGTCTGAAAAGGTGTTATCGTGAAGATGCATGGATGCCAGTCATTTGCCCCTGAACACGGTACGATCCCGGCCATTGCCGCGATTCAAAACAAGTTATTGAATTGCATCGAACCTTGGGAAAAAATATATTCACTTATCGATCACGATTTTGCCGGGAGGCCTGTCATGCGGCTTAAACAGGGTGAACTCATTGCGCGCATTCCGATACTCGCCGCAGTGATACTCGCTTTGGTCTGTACGGGGGGCGTAGTTGTAGCCCAGGACGCGGCTCCGGCTGTCCTCAGCCAACGCGTTGGCAACACCATCGATACCTACGAGCGCCGATACTTCAGCCTGTTCCCCGGGGTGGAGGGCTTCGATTCGGCGCTTGTTTCACTGCGCAATGATTCGCTCCTGTTCCAGGTGGCTCGATCCAATATGCCCGACACGGTCATCAAGGTTGACCCGACTCTCACCGATATCTTTCGATCCTACATCGAGAACTTCGAATTCCTCTTCGACACGCGTTATCCTGAAAGCCGGGAGGGGTTGCAGAAGCGCGGGCTCCTTGTCACTCAATGCCGGAAATTACGGCCGGCCGGCCTCGTTCGATTCAGGGAAACCGCCCAGCGTGACGTTCCCGAGGTCACGGTGGTACTTGCGGATTCCACGGGTATTCGTGGCCGCATCCTCGCCCACAGCGACTCGGCCATGATAATCTGGCTGAGAGGGAGGAACTACCGCTGGAAAGACCTGGCAACGTCCCTTATGGTTGTTTCCACGAAGGATGTAAAGGGAATTATCCGGAACGGTCCCGGCGATTTTACGACGGGTTTTCTTGTCGGCTCCCTTGGCACTTTTGTTCTCGTTTCATCCGTGATCTCCGACTGGCAGATCAGCCACAATTCAGGGGACGACTATCCTGAGGCAAGTGATATTATTCTTGGAAGTATCGGCCTTGCCACCGCTGTCGGTTTTACGTCCGGTCTCGTGACGCTGGCCTTGGGAAGCATGGATCGATTTTACCCGGTAAACGAAATCGAAGACTACGAATCCTTGTCGTTGTTTCCGGGAGACCTCCCACCCGAGCTACGTGGATTGGCCCCTATGCGTCTGGAAGACATGGTCCCAACGGAATGGGTGTCGGTAAGGCAAAAGGTCCTTCTGCCGGAGCAGCCGAAAAAGTACACACTCCTTGAGGGAATGACGTTCAGGTTGGATTACGGGATGAACTTCTATAATGCAGGCTCCAGGGAACTTGGCGTGTGGATGGGTGGGAGTGTAGCGATTGATTTTCCCGTATGGTCTCTCGAAAGCCCTGGTGTGGTTTTTTCCCTGCGCCCGCGCCTGGGATTGGGAAACTGGTATGCCTTGGCTGAAGTGGCGGGGAAACTAACCCTGTGGAATAATTGGTACTTCCTGGGCGGGATATCGTACCAACCCCTTTCGGAAAGTTTCGGGCGGTACAGCTACGACAGGTACAATCACCTGGAGCAAAAAGATATCCGTCAGTCCACGTTCTTCATTACGGGGATGGGAATCCACACGGGGGACTCGGAGTTTGAAGTCCAGTTGCGGCTCCTGTGGAAACCGGCGATCATTACAACGGAAATACGCATGTTCGGTTTTCCCCTGCCGCCAATTCCCGGGCCTCGCAGGTATGCCGCGCTGTCGTTTTCGTACGGCTTCCGGTTTTAAGCGGATACGACCGGTTCTAAAACGTATTATTTCAAGCATGGATATTTCCAGGTTATTGGAACGGAACGCGATGTCAAGCCGCTGCTCGTGGATGTTCGTCATTTTAACGATCTCCATCAGCGTGTTCACGTACAGCCGGGCACAAGCCCAGGTGGAAACCGGCGGCGTTCTTCTCAGCCCCAGCGTTGGCAACACGATCGACCGGGAAGAGCGGGAGTATTTCAATCTGTTTCCCGGGGTGGAGGGCTTCGATTCGGCGCTGGTTTCACTGCGTAATGATTCGATCCTGTTCCAGGTGGCTCGATCCAACATGCCCGACACGGTCATCAAGGTTGACCCGACTCTCACCGATGTCCTTCGATCCTACATCGAACGTTTTGAATTCATTTTCGACAGCCGCTACCCTGAAAACGACGAACAATTGAAAAAATGCGGTTTGTTGATCCTGGCGTGCCGAAAGTTAAGGGACGCGGGACTTGTTCGCTTGGGGGAAGTTGTCCAGCAAGACGTTCCCGAGGTCACGGTTGTGCTCAAGGATTCCACCGGGATTAGCGGTCGCGTGCTGGCATACAGGGATTCGGAAGCGGTGTTGTGGGATGGCGGAAACACGTATCGTTAGCAAGATCTTCCATCACGCGTGTCGGTAATAGACGGGAGAGATGTTTTTGGAGTCATTCATTCAAGCCACCAAAACATTATTGTCGTATATGCTTATTCCTTCTACGGAGGTCTTTTCGCAACATCGTATCTGCTCGCCAATCCCCAAGTCTTTATTAAATCCCCAGGCGCTTTTCTAAGAGCCGAAGACGTGATTATATACAGCATTATTGCAGCTAATGTTATCGGCGCTCTTGGTGGCGGTATTGCGTGGCTTGTCAGCAATCCCGATCACCTTTACCGGAGGATTAAACCCGGATTGTGGCGGGAGCTCTCCATGTTTCCGGAAGATATGCCTCCGGAGGTGCGAAGGCTGAGGCAGAAGAAGTTCATTGAAAATGATACCGGGCTCACGCGCGGGGCGGAAATATCCAAGGTAAAGCTCTTTCCGGAGAAGTCACCTCCACCCGCTTTCCTGCGGGGATTCACGGCCCGGTTCGATTACGGGATGAATTTCTACGAAGCAAGATCAAAAGAACTCGGCGTCTGGTTCGGATTCAGCATCGAAAGGGATATCCCCATCGTCTCCTTCGACAAACCACACGTCTCGTTGTCCTTGCGTCCGCGTGTCGGCATAGGTTTAATGTACGTGTTGTTGGAAGGTGTTGCGAAGGTTGGGCTGGGAAGGGGTGTTTACATCTTGGGGGGCGTTTGTACCAGAGCCTGTCCGATACCTTCGGTTGGTACGATCGATACTATTATGATTCTATGGAAACGGACCGGATCGGGCAATCGAGTTTTTACGTTGGAGGCATCGGGTTCGATTTCAAGGGATCGATACTGGAATTTCAAATCCGCAGTCTCATGGAGCCTGCCATTTTCACGACCATTCGGGGTACTCCTCGCGAGGGCGCTTCCAAACCCCCGCGACCGCGAACGTATGACGCTGTTGCCGTCTCATACGGAAGTCGGTTTTAATCGAGCTCCTCAGTGACGGGAATTACCTTGTTTTACTTCACCCGCACAACCACGCCTTGTGTATGCGCCGCGAACTCGGGAGCGTACATGCTCTGGATGGTGGAGATGCCGTTGGAGAACACGCCCTTGTGTGCCACTCGCAACGAGTACTCGAATACGTATACGCCCTTGGGCATCCAGTAGAAGAAGAAATTCACAGAGGCGTCTCCCGGCGCTTCGTAGTAGCCGAGGCCACCCTGGTACCGGTAGCCTGACAACTGGTTGATCAGCTCCAGTCCCACGCCCCGCATGTCCTTCATGTGCACGTATTCCATGTCGCGGTCCACACGTATCTCAATGCGCACTTTGAGCATGTCGCCGACGCGGAGCGGGTTCTCCCCCGTTATTGGCTGCAGCACCACGCCCCGGTCGGTGTTCACTTGCTTGTAAAGGGTCTTGGCGATGGAGAGGGGAGATTGATGGCTCTTGATCTTGTCCAGTTGCTCGTAGTACTGCCAATACATGGCGCCCCAAGCGATGCCGTCGTCTTTTTTCGTTAGCGTGATCTTGCCCATAGCGGGAGTGATTTCGCCTTTGCCCCAGCTTACCTGGTAGTACCCCGTACCCGCTTCCACGCTCGTGCCGTCCCGCTTTGCGGGCTCGATGCGTTCCGAGCCCACCGTAACTTCCACCAACTTGTCCGAGGCCAAGAGATCGGCGCCGCGCCGGAGTAAAGCGTAACAAGCCTCGGCGGTGGCCTTGGTCGTTTTCCAGTCCTGTACCTGCTTTTGCTTGAGCAGCCAGATTTTCATTTCCTCGACGGCATTCCGGTCGCCGGCAATTTCATCGAAGGCTTCGATGAGAAGGGCCTGGGTTTCGATGGGCGCCTGGTACCACCACCAGCCGTTCCTGTACTTCCAGTACATCCCCATCTCGTCGGATTGAAGTGCGCGCTCCCGCAGCGATGCGATAACGGCGTCCGGTATTTTTCGATCGCCGAACCGGTGCAGTGCCAGGGCGATCATGCCCTGCATCATCAGGTTCTTGCGCACCCAGAACCGCCGCGCCTGGTCCTTCCAGAACGAAACCGCTTCTCCGTAATCCTCATCAATAGGCCGGTCGAGGTAATAACTGCGCGCGTACAGGTACTGGATGTCAATGTAGCCGATGTACTGCTTCTTCGGGTCGAACGTGGACCGCTTCTTCAACTCCTCGTAGTCCTCGGTCATCCGCCGATCCATGTACTCCAGGGCGCGATCGATCATCCGACGGATTCTCGTGTCGGTGGAGCGTACGCCGAGCTCCTGGAGATGCCCGAACCCGGCCACGATGTACTGCGTAATGAAGCGGCTCTCCGGCATGCCTGGAAACCACGGCCAACCGCCGTTCGAGGACTGGGCCTTTTCCAGTTTGCGCAAGGCGTTGTCGAGGTTGGCGGCCATGGTGTTCAGGTCGAACAGCAGGCCCACTCGTTTTTTTCTCTCGGACTCATCCTGCGCCTGCAAGACCCACGGCGTCTCCTGGAGCAGGAGCGACTTGAGCTGCTGGTTCTTTTCCAGGTTCGACAACAGGGCGTCGGTGTTTTTCCACTGTTCGAATACCCGCTTGATCTTGGGCTTGGAGTTCACCAGGTGGGTGGCGATGCTGTTGGCGTAGAACCGGTTGAACACCTGCTCGGAGCACTCGTATGGAAACTCGATCAGGTAGGGCAACGCCTGGATGGCGTACCAGGCGGGATTAGAAGTCATCTCCAGGGTCAGTCGCTCGTGCCGGAGCGTTGACGAGGACCCGGCGTTG
>JAJRXL010000282.1 GCA_024276335.1 Bacteroidota bacterium | reverse complement strand
GCCGAGGAATTCGAAGATCGGGGACAGGAAACCGGGCACGTACATGACGACCTTGTCCAGCATGAAAAACACGAAAACCATGAGCAGGGCGAAAATGAACGCGACCACCTGGTTCTCGGTCAGGCTGGAAGCGAATATCCCTACCGCGATCCACGCCCCCGCCAGGAACAGCAGGCCCACGTAGCCGCCGATTACCTGGCCCGTATCAATTTTTCCCAGGACGGCCACCGTCACGTAATACAGCACGGTGGGCAACAGCGCGGCCGCGGTCAGGAGCCAGGCGGCGATGAATTTCCCCAGCACGATTTCCGAGTCCAGGACGGGCTTTGTCACCAACAGCTCGATCGTACCGGATTTCTTTTCCTCGGCAATAAGGCGCATGGAAATGGCGGGAATAAAGAACAGGTACACCAGCGGCACCACGTCGAACACGACCCGCAGCGTGGAAGCGTTCATGAGGAACAGGTTGCTGGTGAAAAACCATCCCACGATCGCCAGGAAGACAACGATGACAACGTAGGCGATCGGGGAATTGAAGTACGATTGCATTTCTTTCTTGAGAATGGGCCAGACGTTGGCCGGCTGTAAACGCATTTCAACAGGAAGTGGTTTCGTCATGACTTCTATCCGAGAGATAATACATGCATCTAAAAGGGGAACGTCGCCGGCAGGCCGGGGCCGGGGCGGCGCGGTTCGAACGCCGTATCATTGCGAACGCGTAAGTTTCTGGAACACCGACTCCAGGCTCGTACCGCTGCGGTGCATGTCGAGTAGCACCCAGTTGTTCTTCACGGCCGTGCGGAACACCGGTTCCCGGAGATCGATGCCGGGCGTGGCGTACACCACGAAGGTGAGTTCGTCATCGCCGCCGGTTTTTTCCACGTGCGTCACTCCTTCGATTGCTTTCAGCGATGCCGTGATGTTGTCGGGGGAAACGCCGTTCGGTTTTATTTCTACGCGGATTTCGTCCGCCCCCTGGAAACGCTTCTGGAGATCGTCCAGCGTTCCGTCCGCCACGATCTTGCCCTCGTGAATGATCAGCACCCGGTTGCAGGTGGCCTGGACCTCGGGCAGGATGTGGGTGGAGAGTATAACGGTTTTCTCCCGTCCCAATTCCTTGATGAGGTTCCGTATTTCGATGATCTGGTTCGGATCGAGCCCGCTCGTGGGTTCGTCCATGAGGAGCACGTCGGGGTCGTGGACCATGGCCTGGGCGAGGCCCACCCGCTGACGATACCCCTTCGAGAGTTCCCCGATGTCCTTGTGCTTGGAATCACCGAGTCCGCAGATTTCCACCATGCGTCGCACGCTCCGTGCCAACTCCTCGCCCTGGAGGTGCTGGAGCTTGCCCGCGTACTCGATGTAATCGAGCACGTTCATGTCGTGGTAGAGTGGATTGGTCTCGGGCAGGTACCCGACACGGCGTCGGATTTCCATCGTATCGTCGTGGATGCTGTGCCCCTCGATGACGGCGTCGCCGCTGTCGGGGCGCATGAAGCAGGTGAGAATCTTCATGGTCGTGGTCTTTCCGGCCCCGTTCGGACCGAGGAACCCGACGATCTCTCCTTTCTTGACCTCGAACGAAATATCCTCGATGGCTTTCTGTGCGCCGTAGCTCTTGGTGAGGTTACGAACAGTGATAGACATGATCTGTTAGCACCAACTGATGAATGATGATAGTAATGATCCGGATGTTCGGGCTATTATAGTGGTTTCGTTCGGGAAATCGTGTAAGCCCTTGAAATATCGCTTCAAGAAAATAATATAGTGTTCAGGAAAGAATATATTCAATACCGGGATTCGGTCGAACTCCTGCCTGCCGGAAAACGGTGTTTGGCGTTGTCCGGGAGACGTCCTCGCCGTATTATCTGATGATGTGATGCCGTATTTTCGTGTAATACGATCAACTCGGCCAAGGACGTTAAGCTCCCATTGCCAAACACTTCGTACCTGACACCATGACCACTCCTGACATCACGCGTTCCCTTCTGCCAACGCCTTTCCACCGCCTGGAACGACTGTCGGAATACCTCGGCGCCGACGTGTACTGCAAGCGCGACGACCTGACGGGTTTCGGTTTCGGGGGGAACAAGACGCGCAAACTGGACTACCTCGTGTCCGAAGCGCTGCGGCGGAATGCCACCGACCTGATTGCCGTCGGCGCGGTGCAATCGAACTTCTGTCGCATGGCCGCGGCGTACGCTTCGGCCTCCGGTTTGAACTGCCACCTCGTCCTGGGTGGAAAGGAACCGCCCGCTTACACCGGCAATCTCCTGTTGGACGCGCTGTTCGGAGCCGAGCTGTATTTCGTTGAGTCCGATCGCTGGGACGACTGGGAATACAAAGCGGCCGAAACCGAAAACACGTTGCGTAACGAGGGAAGACGTCCATACCGCATGCCGATCGGTGGTTCGACGCCGACAGGCGCACGGGGCTACGTGGCGGCCTTCGGAGAAATACTTCGTGATGCCGGAGACGCGAACGTCGAAATCAGCGAGATCGTTCACGCTTCCTCGTCGGGGGGCACGCAAGCGGGCCTCGTAGTGGGGCAAGTCCGGCATGAGTGGAAGGGCAGGGTGATCGGTGTTTCCGTGGCCTGGCCCGCCGACGTCCTGCGCGGCATCGTGGTGAGACTGGCGCGGGAAACGGCCGTGGCTGCCGGGGGGGAAATCGATGAACCGCCGGTGCTCGTGGACGATCGCTGGATCGGGGAAGGTTATGCGATTCCCACTGCTGAGGGAAGCGAAGCACAGCGTCTCTTCGCCCGGCTGGAAGGTATCATTCTGGACGACGTGTACACGGCGAAGGCGGCCGCCGCGCTGATAGGCAGGTGCCGGGCCGGGGAGATCGGGAAAGGCGGCGTGGTGGTTTTCCTTCACACGGGAGGAAGCCCGGGGCTCTTTGCCGGGTAGGGGACGTTGAAAATTCCGCGGCTAGCGGCGTTTTTGGGAAGGCTGTTTCCGGGATTTCCACCAGCGGGATGTACCGCTCTTTCTCGTTTGCAGCAACTCCTTGATTGCCGGAAGAGCGTCGTGGGCGGCGAGTTGTCCGGCCTGGATCATTTCCTCCCCGCGATGGAATTCCGACCAGTGCACGTCGCCCACGTCGGGCGCAATGACGATTTCCGCAGAAAGAAGCGAGCGGCGGTTCAAATGCATCGAGGCGAGATCACCCGCGCGCAGCATGACCTCGATACCGCGTGTTGGAGTGGCGTTGGAATTGAGCGGGCGGGCGATCGTGACGGCAATGACCGGGTAGGGCACGAGTTCCTTTGCTTCCCAGACCGGCGTCATGCTGGTCGTTCCCCCGTCCACGAGGAGTTTCCCGTCGTATTTCACCGGTTCCACCACGCCGGGAATGGCCGAGCTCGCGCACGTGGCCGTGATGATCGAACCATCCGTGATGATCTCAACCGTGCCCTTCACCAGGTCGCAGGAAATGGTAGCGAAGGGAATGACGGTTGCGGATATTGGCGTATCGTCCAAGAGATACCCCAGGGCCTGTTCCAGCAAGTCGCGTGCGAATGCGCCGGGTGTCAGCATGAGCTTGCTCATCAACAGCCGCTTGCGCACTTCATTGACCCACGCTTCGAGCTGCTCGAAGAGACCGGATTTCTTGGTTTCGTAAAACATGCTCAGGCCGACGTCGCGGTAGAAGTCTCCCTCGAGGAATGCCGTCAAGCGACGGTACACTTCGTTGGTGTCCGGGCGTTGCGCGTACATCCCACCGATGACTGAGCCGATACTGGTGCCGACAATGTAGGAGGGTACCAATCCCGCTTCTTCGAGAACCCTGAGCACGCCCACGTGGGCCATCCCCCTCGCGCCTCCTCCCCCCAGCACCAGTGTCCAGGGATGGTGATCTCGTTTCGAGTATTTTGTCGTTTTGTCGTCGTGCGTCATGATCAAGTTCTCGAAATACAAGATAGGGTTTTTTATGAAAAGGAATCCGCAGCGTGCGAGCGATTCCGCGTGAAGCCCATCATCCTTTTTCGCTTTCCCGGATTTCGCTATTCTTCTTTTGAGAGTAATGGCGGCAACAAGCGCCACTGACATTGACGATAACGAGCTGGTTTCTACATGTTCCTGTATTCACTTCTTATCATCGCCGGGATCCTGTTTTTGTACTTCGGCGCCGACCTGCTTATCCGTGGCAGCGTCCGCATGGCCCTTGCCCTGGGCGTGGCCCCGTTGATCATCGGGTTGACTATCGTTTCACTGGGGACGTCATTACCGGAAGGAGTGGCCAGCCTCATGGCTCAACTGGCCGGGGGGCGCGGCAGTATCGCGGTGGGGAACATCCTGGGTTCGAATATCGCCAACGTGGGATTGATCCTCGGTATAACGGCGATTTTCTATCCCTTGAATATCACCTCCGATCTTATCCGGCGGGAAACCCCGATCATGCTTGGTCTCTCGTTGCTGCTCGGTCTCTTTATGTGGGATATGCGCATCACCATGGTGGAAGGAATCATTCTCCTGGCGCTGATGGTGTTGTACTTTATTTTCCAGGTCTGGTTCTCCAGGCAGGCGCAGGTCAAGGTCCCGCCTGACGCCATCGTGGAACAATACAAGGAAGCCATGCGTCCGAACGGGCGATTATGGGTCAACGTGTTGTTCGTCATCGGGGGCTTGGGCATCCTTATCCTGGGTGGCGGCATGTTGCTGGAAGGTTCGGTGGGAGCGGCGAGAATCCTGGGCCTGAGCGACCGGGTCATCGGGATAACCATTTTCGCCATCGGCACGTCGAGTCCCGAAATGGCGACCAGTCTCGTGGCGGCGTACCGGCGCGAGATGGACATTTCCGTGGGCAACGTCGTGGGCAGCAATATCATGAACATCGTGTTTATCATCGGCTTGGTTTCGTGCGTGAAGGTGATCGTGTTCGAGCCGAAGCTGCTGTCCGTCGATTTTCCCATCATGTTCTCTTTCTCCCTCGCAATGTATGCAATGATGGTGATCTGGAAAAAAATACACCGCGTGGGAGGCGTGATTCTCCTGCTCGGTTACGTTGGATATATCATTTTCTTGTTGCAGTAGATAGAAACAGGCCGAGGTAAGAGGTTATGGGGATTTGCGAATTGCCGAAGGGAAAGTAAAATGTAAAAGTAAAAAGTGGACTACGTTCGAACTACGCCAATGATAAAACTGAAATACATCCTCATCGTACACGGGCGGAGTCGAAACCTGGTAATAGCCACGGGCCAGCGCCGACCTCCATTCCATCTACGCACATTCGTACTTACTTGATCACGGTCATCGTGCGGGTCAGGACGCTCGCACCCGCCCGGAGGCGGTAGAAATACGTGCCGCTGGGGAGGGAGGAGAGATTGATGAACACCCGGTACGAGCCGGGGAGCATGGACTTATCGATAACACGCACCACCTCCCGTCCCATCATGTCGAACAAGGAAAGCTGCACCGGTATCAACTGACCCGATGCAACGGAACCATCGAGGGAGAACGGCACTTCCGTTACCGGGTTGGCCGGGTTGGGAACGTTTTGTCCCAGGATCACCCCGCTGGACCGCGAGGAGATTTTCCTGCACAGGCCGTCCACGAGGACGACTTCACTGGCGCCGGGCGTTGCCAGGGGACAGCAATTGGCGTAAACCTTTCCATCCCGAAGCGCGAACAACGCCGGTTGCGCTTCCAACGGCGGAATTCCTTCGAAATGAACGTACAGGAACGGATCGCGTACGCTCAGGAGTGGCGCCAGCGAAACGGCATGAATCCCTATGGCGCCGGGTTGAGTGATTTCCCACCGGATCACCCACCTTGTTCCGTTCGATGAGTCAGCAACGACCGATCGGGGCGTAAACAAAGACGAATCGTAGAGAAGGGTTCCCGTGAATTCAATCGTCGAACCCGCTTCGACTTCGCCGGGGAGCAGTAAGGGCACTGTCATTTCACCGCCGGAAAACGGCGTGGGGAGGGTGTCCATGCTGACGGGGTATTCCTCGCGGCAGGCGCAAATTTCCAGCGTGTCGTTCACCCAGTCCACCGGGATCGCGCACCCCTGGTTGAATTCCGCCTCGCGTATCACGATGGGATACAGGCGGCTGGAATCGCTGAACGCCACGGCGAGATTCAAAGAGAACAACGTACCGGACAGGCGGGTAGGGATGAGACCCCCACTGGAAACCTCGATCTCACCGGGAGCGATTTTCTTTACCGTTAACATTTGCGGGCCGGGAATATCTCCTCTCGTCACCGGAGGCTGCCCGAGGGGAAGAAACGACTCCGGAAAGGCAACGCGCACCCGGAACCGGAGCAAGCCGGTGGACAGGGGACCCGGAACGGTGAACAATACCTTGCCCACCGCCGGAGGGATCAGTTCATCCGGGGCGCTGACGATCACGTCCAGGTGGGGCGGCGCCACCGGCGAAAGCACGGTCGTGTCCGCTCGTATTATGCCCGCGTCATTCTCCGCCGTGATCTCGATGAGCCGGATGGAATCCTGGCAATCCGCGGCCGTGTATTCGAGGTCGCAATACAGGGCGGTTACGAACGACGCGATTTCTTCGAATTTTTGCGCCAGGCTCACACGGTTGAATACCGGGAAGTAAAGCCCGTTGGACTGGAGGGCGAGGCGCCGTAGTTCCATCTTTGTCCGCTCCACGGGATACCCGAACGGAATAGCGATAACGACGATGCCTGCCTGCCTGAGCTCCTCCGCCACGAGGTCCAACGTGGACAAGCTGGAATTATCCTGCCCATCGGTGAGCAGGACGATGAACTTAGGGCCCGGTGCGTTTCGCAGTATGACGATGGCCGAATCCAACCCGTCGTACATTGCCGTTGAGCCAATAGCCCTGATCGTGTCCACGGCGCGCTTGACGGATTCATGATCGACGAGCAACGGCGAGACCAGTGTGGCCGTGCCGGAAAACGATACCGCTCCCGCGCGGTCGTTCCAACGCAAGCTGTCTATCACGAGATGGACCGCCTGTTTGATCTCTTCCAGGGCGTCGATGATGGAGCCGGAAGCGTCCAGGCAGAATACGACCGACATCCCGAGTGTCGTGTCGCGGCACTGCATGACAGCCTCCTGCCTCTTCCCGTTTTCGAGCACGGTTATCCTGG
>JAJRXL010000281.1 GCA_024276335.1 Bacteroidota bacterium | reverse complement strand
TTTTCACGACCGGCCAGGGTAAACTGCGAACTGTATGCCCGTATAGCCTCGAGACGCTTGTCAAATGTCCCCGTGACGTCAACGATGAATTGCGGCGAAAAATCCTCCGCGAGCATGTAGTACAAGGCCCGGGGAGGGCGGTAGGGTGTGGACGGCATGTTGGGATCTTCGCCCGCGAACTTTTTCAACCCGGAATAGAACAGGCATCCGCGGACCAACGCGCTTGCGTGTTCATGATCGGGGTGCCGGTCAACAGGGTAGGGAAGCAGAACGAGGCGGGGACGATAACGGCGTATTACGGCGACGACCCGTTTTCGATTTTCCAGCGAGCTTTCGATGTTACCGTCCGGAATATCGAGATTCAGCCGCAGGTCGAGATCGAGGATACGGCTGGCTTCCCGCGTTTCCTCTTCTCGCGTTGTACGCGATCCACGCGTGCTCAACTCGCCTCGCGTGATATCCACGATCCCGATGGTTTTTCCTTCCCTTTTCAGCAGAGCCAGCGTGCCCGCGCAGTACAGCTCGGCATCGTCCGGGTGAGGCGCAAAGGCAATAACGTCTGTTGGGTTATTCATGGCAGTACCCTCCGCAGATTTTCGACAGCGGTTTCCGCGCGCTCGATCAAGGGATCGTTTGGTTGGGCGAGAAAAAGATATTCTTTGTATGCACGCAACGCCTGCCGGTATTTTCTCGAATCCTGGTAAAAGAGTCCCTTGTAATAGTACGCAAGGGCCGGATCGTCAGCCCGGATGATGCCGTCCTCGAGCGCACGCAGGGCTTCCCATTTCCGGCCGACATTGTAGAGGGTGGCAGCGAGACTGCAGTAGAGATTAATGTTTGTCGTGTCGGCAGCGATTGCCCGCTGGTGATTTGTGATGGCGTTCTCGATTTTTCCGTCATTCGAGAAAAGTGTTGCCGCGTTATCGAAGATACCCGCGTGGTGCATGTTCACACCCAGCACACGGTTGGCGAAGCGATTACCCGCTTCGAGGTCGCCGATGTTGTACGCAACCAGCATGAGCAACCTGTTGATATACATCGAGTTCAGGCCGAGTTTATTGGCGCGTATCAGCAGCGGCTTGGCGGAGGTATATGCTTTGTTGGCAACGAACGACGCGCCGACCAGCAGCAGGCTTTGGGCGTATGCGTTTTTCAGGACGAGATCCGTTGTATCGATGGAATAAATGGATTCGAGAGCGGCCACGGTCGGGGCAGATGGATTCTTTCGGAAATCGCGATAGAACCGGAATAACACGGGGTACCGTTCCCAGAGAATTGCGGCCCGCCCGGCTATCTTCGGATTTACACCAAGGGTGGGAGGTGAAGACCGAGCTGCGAGGAGGTTCTGGATGTTCAACGTGCTCCATGAGTCCTGATAGTTCGAAAGCCCCTGTAATTGCGGGCCCCAGAAAGACCGAGCTTGCGTACCGTTTACAACCTTGATGACATTCTTTGCATTCAGCACATGCGAAGCCAGGATGCGTTCGGGGCCTTCTATGCTGGACTGTTTGAGCGCTTGCACTTGGGTGGAGTCACGAAACAACTCCATGTGCAAGGATGGCAACGCGCCACTTTTCGTTCCTATCAGCGCCAGAGCGGCCAGGTTAGGTTCAACGTCGGGTAGCCACGCGGTGATACCTGGAAATGTTTCATGAAAAGAGGCTAAAACGGAGCGCAAATCATCCGGTGAAAGCAAGCTCAGCGGAAGCCATTGGACGAAGACACCGTCCTCGGAAAGATTCGACTTGATTGATGCGAAAAACGCGGAAGTAAAAAGACGATGATCGAAGAATTTTTCGGCAAAAGGTTCGAAGGAAACGACCAGGGAATATGGTTCGCCGGAGTATCGCTCGAGGTAGGCAAGGGTATTTTCCAGGTAGAACGAAGGTCGGAGGGCCGTCCACGATTGAGAAAAATTCGCGGCGATTTCCTTCCCGAAGTCGATCATTGCTTCGTCGGGTTCGATGATATCGATGGAGCGTGGATTGATACGAAGGAATGCATTCGATGGGATCCCGGAGCCGAGACCGAGTTGCAGGATGCGCGGTTTACGGGGACTGAACGCAAGTGTATAGAGCCCCATCTTTCGCAGTATTTTCCGGGCGGACTCCGAGGTCTGGGTCAAGGCCGGGGAGGCGCCAACCTGGATGGCGAAGAAGGGATCGTCGTAATTGCGATTCTGCACCAGGTACCAGGTGTCCACGCCGACGAGAAGTTCTTTTGACACCCGGAAGCGTTTTCGATCGAGCATCCTATGCGTCAGGTGCATCCTTGTTCCCAGTAGCGCGCCGAGTGTAAGCGCGATAATAACAACGGATGCAGCGACGACGATGAGGCGTTTCGCCTGGAGTGATCCGAGTATCAGGCAGGTGAGGACGATCGCCAGCGGAAGGAATATCACAGTGGCCAGAGGTATTATCGGTATCAGTAACACGATTACCAGGGCAATAGCGGCGCTCAACCCGGCATTCAGCGCGATGGTATCCCTGTAACGGATCGTCGATGAATAACCCGTGCTTACGATAAGGCCCAACCCGAGAGCCGGTAACGCGAACCCTGTCAGCAACAGGGCCAGGAAAGGGAAGGTCGTGGACTGATTCTCGAAATACGTGATGAACAATGCGGGGTACAGGATCCTGTCAAAGATGATTATGGCTCCGACCATACTCATGGCGATGACACACAGGCCGGAGAGCATCGGTATTGCATTTTTTCCATTATCGAACAACCGCCGTGATATGAATATTCCCAAGCCAGTGGCCGATAGAAAAGAACCGATCACCGCGGCATCGTGGAGTGGAGTCCAGGGGTTGATCATTCGCAAGGCGAGGTAGAATTTCCCCATCCAGAAGACAACTGCGAACACCGCGAGCGGGATAAAATACTCTGCCGTGGATGCTCGAAGTCGTAAGCTCCAACGTTTTGCAGATTGTTTCTCGCCGGTTTTCTTTTTTCTTTCGGGGGGAGCGGCGAACGACGGTGTGCGTGTATCTGGTATCATGAAGAAAGTCCATCCGGCGGAAAGCAGTACGATTGCGACGACAACAAGAGGTGAATACGAGGCTGCGTCGTTAAGGAGAGTCCAACCGATTAATCCCAGGGTCAAGCCGAGCAGGAAAGACCCCGGATGGCTCATGGTTTCTGTATCAGCGCGAAGAACCAGCATCAGGGCAACTGCAGCTGGTGCCAGGATAAGACTGATCATCATAAGAAGGAGGAATGGAAGGGCACCCGCGCCCTGCGATATAAACGCGACGTGCAACGATGCAATATCAATGACCCAAGAAATGGGAACGATGGCGATCAACGCGAGGGGAAGGAACCACCGTGGTACGGCGGGGGCGGTTGCTCCCGTTCCCGGGATCATCCAAATCAGAGAGGCGCTGAGAATGAGGACGAGCAAAGAAGGAAGATCATGAAATGGACGAGGTCCCCAAACGATATCGAGCCATGCAAGGATAGCGGAAAGGGCCAAACCGACCGCAAGGCCGTTTACAAGGGGAGAAAAGGATGAAGTCGAAGATTGCTTCGTCACGATATACCGTTTACATCGAATTTATGTTATACGTTACAAAGAGGGTAAGGCGACTTCGATGTCACCGTAAAGCTATAAAAATGTAATTTATACGTTTGCATCCAAAGGAAAATCAAATTATCTTAAAGTCTGTCCTGAAATTGGACAAAAATCAAGTATCTCTTCGAGTAAAATAAGGTACAGTTGTGGCAAAGCAACAATCATTTGCAGACAAGCTCAAGGGCAAGAAGAAAGACACGCACATCGTTGTCAAGTGCGTGTTCAGCGAGCTTGACGAGACAAAGCACACCTGGAAGTTCCGCGAGCAATACCTTCATTTGAAAGATGCATCGGAACTGGAAACAGTGATAAAAGACAGAATAGCTCATTAGCCAAAAGAAGAAAAATCGTGAAAAAAGACCTCCATCCCCGCTACCAACGATGTGAAGTAATTTGTGGATGCAAGGAGCAGCGTGGCGTCCTGTTTGTGACCCGTTCAACGCAACCCCAGATCAAGGTGGAAATTTGCTCGTTGTGCCACCCGTTCTTTACGGGCAAGCAAAAAATCGTTGACTCTGCCGGTCGCGTCGAGCGTTTCAAGAAACGTTACGATAAGTTCAAAAGCATCCAGGATAAAACTGCTTCCGAACAACCCGCGTCCGAAACCGAAGACGCTCATTCAAAACCAGAATAGAACGGCAAGATTATGGCGCATTTCAGATCATCAAGAAGACGTACCGGAAAAAAACGTAACGTTTTGCGTAAACGGCGTGATCCTTTCAATGGAAAGGACATTGTTTACATAGATTACAAGGAAACCAAGTTGTTGGAGCGATTCATCAACGACCAGGCAATGATTCTCCCTCGTCGCATCACGGGTGTCTCGGCCAAAAACCAGCGTCGAATTGCGGAAGCGATCAAGCGCGCGCGTTACATGGCGTTGCTTCCTTACGTCGGCGAAGGCATCAAGTAATAACCGATTACAAAGGCAAAAGGAATTATCATGGCAAGGAAGTGTCAAGTCACGGGAAAGAAACCGCTGGTCGGTAACCATGTATCACACGCGCACAACAAGGTTAAACGTCGACAGTTGCCCAATCTCCAGAAGAAGAGAATCTATATCCCGGAGGAAAAGCGATACGTAACGGTTCGATTGTCGACGCGAGCGTTGAAGACGATTAACAAGGTGGGCGCGAAAAAGGTCCTGCAAGAAGCCGGCTTACTTTGAGCCTCCCTGGCCGGGGATATATATGATTTCCGGATTTTTTCATAGATGGGTAAACTCGCCGCGCAATTCAGCGGCGAGTTTTTTGTTTATCACCGTTCCGGCTATTATCCGAGCGAGGATTTACGCAAATAGACAGCGGGACATTGCGTCGACTCGTTACGGAATTCTTCTCACGTACCGGATTATCCTGGGAATCTCACGATGCCACCCCTTATCCTGATTGTTGACGACGATGACACGACGCGCGTGTTGTGGCGCGAGCTGCTTGAGATGCAAGGTTACCAGGTCGAAGATGCAGGCTCGACGCTGGAAGCGTTCGAGCGTCTCGATACCAGTCTTTTTGACCTCATCATTACAGACCTTTTAATTGACAATCATACCGGTATTGACGTTTTAATTCGTGCGAAAAAGGTGTACGAGGCGACAGAAGTCATCGTCGTGACTGGGCATGGTTCTATTGATACGGCCGTGGAAGCAATGCAACATGGCGCGTACACGTACATTACCAAGCCTGTGGATACGGAAGCGATGGTCATGATCATCAAGAATGCCCTGGAACATTACCGGTTGCGGAACGAAGTTCGGAATCTGAGGAACCAGATCCACCGCGAACGAGGGTTTGACAGCATCGTTCACCGGAGCGAGCCCATGCGTCGTCTTATCGATTTTGCTTCAAGAGTTGCATCCACCGATTCTTCGATTCTCATCCTGGGCGAAAGTGGTGTGGGAAAGGAAGTCCTTGCCCAGGCCATTCATGATGCAAGCCCCCGAAGTGAGAAGAATTTCGTTGCGATTAATTGTGGTGCTCTTCCGGAAACACTACTGGAAAGTGAGCTGTTCGGTTTTGTGAAGGGAGCCTTTACGGGGGCTGCTTCGGCCCGGAAGGGGTTGTTCGAGGAAGCAGACGGAGGGACACTGTTTTTAGACGAAATCGGGGAAACATCTCCCGCCATGCAGGTGAAGTTGCTGCGGGTTTTGCAAGAAGGAGAGATACGACGCATCGGTGATGTCCGAAATATCCCGGTCGATGTTCGTATTATCGCAGCGACGAACAAGGACCTTGACCAGATGGTTCGGGAGCAAAGGTTCAGGGAGGATTTGCTGTTCAGGTTGCGTGTGATCCCTCTCACCGTCCCGCCATTGCGAGAGCTAGTGGACGATATTCCTTTGTTAGCCGAACACTTCATACAATATCATTGCAAGAAGATCGGGCGGAAACCGCTTCCGATAACTTCCAGGGCCATGAACCAGCTCTTGCACGCGCGGTGGAAGGGAAATGTCCGCGAACTCCAGAACCTGATCGAGCGCGCCATTGTTTTAAATACCGATGAGGTTATTGACCTGGATGACATCAAGCCTGATCCCGATTGGAAATCGGAGTACGTTGCAATTACGGGCGACATCACGTTGCGCGAAATGGAGAAAATGGTCATCGAGCATACTTTGAAACGATGTTTATATAATCAAGCGGAAGCTGCCAGGAGGCTGGGTATCGGTCGCAATACTCTCTGGCGCAAGATCAAACAATACGAAATTGAAATTCCCTGATTACGCCGATGGGCGGCACGTTGCATGGTTTTATGGCGCTATGAGGCACGGGTTTGGAGTGTGAGATAATTCATGTGTATATTCGGTATATCTTGCTCCGGCAAGGTAGAAGGAGAGGTGGCCGAGTGGCTGAAGGCAACGGTTTGCTAAACCGTCATAGGGGCAACTCTATCGGGGGTTCGAATCCCCCCCTCTCCGCAAAGAATCCAACCGGCGGGTTGGATTTTTCTTATCTGACGATGAAATGAAAGTCTCTCCTGCTGAAAAAAAGCCGTTACGCGATGTTTTCTTGGCGCTCCTGTCCGTTGCCTTCTTGACGGGAACGGTGGTTGCGCAATCGATGTATCACGTCCCGCAATGGGCGAGGGGTGCCATCTGGTATGAAATCATTCCCGATAGATTCGAAGACGGCGACTCACTGAATAACGTGTACGCACATGAGATATTTCCTTCCGATTCATCGTTGAAATGGACCTCGAACTGGTACAGCCTGACCGAGTTTGAAAAGCGGCGGGGAAAAAGCTTTTACATCAATGCCTCGCTCAGGAGGTACGGCGGTGACCTTCAGGGGATACTGAACCGGTTGGATTATCTCGCGAACCTTGGTGTGGACGTAATATACCTCACGTCAGTATTCACGTCGGTCGATCCTTTGCATTATTCGGTATCGGATCATCGGCATATTGATCCCCACCTCGGCCCCATGCTGCCCATGGACAGTTCCTTCCTGGCCCGGGAGATCCCTGACGATCCAAAGTCATGGTACCTGACTTCTGCCGACAGGATGTTTCTCGATCTCGTCTCGGAAGCTCACGAGAGGGGCATTCGTGTTGTTATTGACGGGATATTTCCTTTTGTCAGTGTTGATTTCTGGGCCTTCAAGGACGTATTGAAGAACCTCGACCGGTCGCCGTACAAAGATTGGTTTTTCATTCGGCAGTGGGACCGGCCGGAGACTCCCGATACCAACGAGTTTGCGTACGAGACTCGCTTTGGTTTACGCGCACTGCCGTTGTTTAAATCCGATTCCCTCGGAGTTGTCGAAGGACCGAAGAAATGGATATTCGCGGTAACGAGACGGTGGATGGATCCGGATGGGGATGGCGATCCTTCCGATGGTGTAGATGGTTGGAGGATTGAGGGTATGGAGCTTCTGCCTCCCGCGTTCTGGCAAGACTGGACGTCCTTCGTGAAATCCATTAACCCGAATGCAGTGGTTGTCGGCGAACGGTGGAACACGGAGGATAAGAAATACAATCATTGCTGTGACATGTTCCTGGATTACGTTTTCGGCCGAGTCGTGGAAAGATTTTTCTTTGATTCAACGACCGTGTCAATTTCGGCAGTGGATGCTTTGCTCTCGAACAGACCGTCTATTTTTGAAGGTACCGAAGCGATGGACCTTCCCATCAACGTCATTAATACACATGAAACGGACCGTGTGGCATCGATGGCAGCCAACCCGGGTCATGAATACGATACGGGAAACAGTCCCGATGAAAATCCTTTGTACAACGTAGGACCGCCGGGGCTCGCG
>JAJRXL010000280.1 GCA_024276335.1 Bacteroidota bacterium | reverse complement strand
AGGTAGCTCCACGCCTTGTCCACCTGTGCCGGGTCGTACGGATTGCCGCACGGCTGTTTCAGCTCGTCGAGCCCGTCCAGGTAGCAGTACTTGAAGGAGAAAACGTCGAACGAGGCCAGTTGGCGTTCCGTTTCCGCGACGAAGCCATCCACTTTTCCGTACCAGCCGGAGTTCCCCCGCTGCTGGAAATCCCAGTTCCTGCGGTCGTACTTGTAGGCGGGATACTGCGCGCACTCGCTCGGGTGGGCGCGCGTTCCCTGCAGGCAGTCGAGCCCGTCGTCGATAGTGGAGCCGACCGAGGCGTGGCGGAACATCAACCGCAGTGTCGCTGCGGCCTTGATTGCGCTCTCCGGGATCTCGTCGAAGCGGGCGACGGCCTCGTGGTCCACGACCAGGCCGTCTTGAAAAATTTCCGGGCGGACGGGGTTCAACGCGTGTGCCCGGTCCACGATGGTGTATTGGAAGCCTTGTGTCACACGCGGCGCCGGGGGAATCCCATGACCGTGGTTATTCGCCAAAAGCGAGGTGGAGAAGAAAACGAGCAGCAGGCATTGTGAAAGGTGCTTCATAACGGTACGCTACTTGATGATTCCTCCGGGTTGTACGGGCGTTCATGCGAAAAGGGAAAGCGGTATCCGGCGAGAGCGATTATTTAGTGCAAGAAAAGAAATTGCCGGGTAACCGGCAACCGGTTTCTTTTACTTCCCTTGGACGCGCAGGATGAAACCGCTCAGGGGACGCGGTTTGCGCGCGGTCCACTCCAGAACTTCGCCCGCCTCCTTTTCGGAAAAGTGTTCGCAGACCTTGTCGAACGTGGTTCTCCCCGGGTCGGCGATCAGCACTTCCCGGACGCCGGCTTTCATCGCGCGCCGGACGAGGCGGATGAGGGGATCGATCATGGATTCCCAGAAGCAGATGTCGCTGCCGATGAGCAGATCGAACGGGCGGAGCTCGTTTACCGTAAGGTGGTCAAAGTTTTTCTTCCGCGTGGCGATATCCACCTTGTTGATGTTCGCGTGGAGGCGCAGGAAGGGGAAGACGTCCCGGTCCACGTCGATGCCGGTCACCTCGGCGGCGTACTTCTTCGCGCAGTAGATCCCGGCCAGGCCCCATCCGCAGCCGATTTCCAGCACACGGCTTCCCGTGGGCAATCCCCGGTGATGGAGGTAATCGATGAGGAGCCAGCTCGAGCCCCAGTTCTTGTTTCCGTGAACCGAAGGAGCGTACTGTTTCTTCAGCCTGCGGATTTCCGGGTGGCGCGAGAGCAACACGCGCACGGTATACGCCCGGAGTTCTTTCCTGTATTTCATTTCCATGAATCCTTGATCGTTTCCTGCTGGTTCGAAATGCGATACCCATGCGGCGGTATGCAAAATGCGGCGTCTCGTGCTTTCATGCAAAACCGCTGTTCCTCGGTACGTGTCATTACTCTTCGACTCGTCACCGTATTTCCCCGCCAAGTTTGTAAATTACGGTGCTCTCCCTCGCGGGCGCGGATGAAACAGGGGGAGAACACTCGTCGAGGTATTTTTACATTCAACGAAGGAGCACTGACCATGCCGGATGCAGAAGGAACTCAGGATCATCACAGGTACTACTTTGACATCGCCCCGTCGAACGAGCCGTTTCCGCTCCGGGGTTTGAATGCTCTCGACTGGGGGATGAAGAACCGCCTGTCGAACATTTTCAACCCGGCGACCGGTCGCACGGTCATGCTGGCCGTTGATCACGGGTATTTCCTGGAACCCACCACGGGACTGGAGCGCATCGACGTGACCATCGTTCCGCTGTTGCGGTACGCGGACACGCTCATGTGCACGCGCGGCATCCTGCGGACCACGATCCCGCCGTCGTTCACGCGCGGCGTGGTGCTGCGGGCGAGCGGCGGCCCCAGCATCCTCCAGGAATTGTCGAACGAGGAAATCGCGGTCGATATCGAGGACGCCGTCCGGTTGAACGTGTCGGCGATGGCGGTGCAGGTGTACATCGGCGGTGAATTCGAGACGAAATCCGTGCACAACATGACGCGACTGGTGGACGCGGGAAACAAGTACGGCATACCGGTACTGGGGGTTACGGCCGTGGGAAAGAACATGGTGCGCGACGCCAAGTACCTGCGGCTTGCCACCAGGATCTGCGCGGAGCTGGGCGCCACCTACATCAAGACCTACTTCGTGGACGAAGGCTTCGAAACCATCACCGCTTCCTGCCCGGTGCCCGTCGTTATCGCGGGAGGGAAGAAAATACCGGAGCACGACGCCCTGCAAATGGCATACAACGCGATACAGCAAGGCGCTGCGGGTGTGGACATGGGGAGGAATATCTTCCAGTCCGAAGCGCCCGCGGCCATGATCCAGGCGGTGCGGAAAGTCGTGCACGAGGACATGAAGCCCGAGGAGGCGTTCGAGTATTACCAGGAACTGAAGTACGGGAGCCCGTAGGCGGCACTGAGGATCGGTATAGTCCGGTTCACAACGTGGCGGTCACAATGACGAGGTGATTAATGAAAAGCAGGTGGTCGGATTCGCAAGCGGAAGCAATGCTGCGCCAATACGCCGGGCAGTGGGGCGAGGATATCGTTCTTCGGACGTACACCGGCAGGCTCCTCGGCGCCGAGGACGCCCTCGTTCTCCATGGCGGCGGCAATACCTCGGTCAAAACGGGTTTCACCGGGGTTACGGGTGAAACGCTGCGAGCCGTGTACGTCAAGGAGTCGGGAAAAGACCTCGCCGGCGTGGAACCGCATGACCACGTCGGCCTTGATCTCGCGTACCTCGAACGGCTCCGTAAGCTGGAAGACCTTGCTGACGACGCCATGGCCGACGAGCTTCTCCTTCACCGCCTTGTCGCTCGCTCGGGCCAGCCTTCCATCGAGGCGTTGCTGCACGCCTTTCTACCCGTAAGGTTCATAGACCACACGCACGCAGACGCGATCCTGGCCCTGACCAACCAGCCGAACGGGGAGCGCCTCGTTCGCGAGGCTCTGGGCGACGGCGTGATCGTGCTCCCGTATGTTCGACCGGGGTTTCGACTGGCACGGGCCGCGGCGGATGCCTATGACGACGCGCCCGGGAGCGCGGGCATGGTGCTGATGAAACACGGCCTGGTGACGTGGGGCGAAACGGCGCGGGAATCCTACGAGCGAACGATCGAGCTCGTGTCGCGGGCGGAAGATTACCTCGCCCGCAAGGCCGTCCTTCCCGTCCCGTCCGCTCCCGCCGTCAGCAGGGAGGAAGTGGAGCGGCGGTACCGCGAATGCGCGCCCCTCATCCGCGGGTTGGTTGCTGCCCCAACCGGTAACGAGGATCGACCGTACCGACGGATGATTCTCCTGCCGCTGCAGGATGAAGAGACGCTCACTTTCCTCGAATCCGGCGAAGCGAAAGAAGTATTATTGACACCTCCACTCACAACGGATCATCTTATCAGGGTCAAGCCGTACCCGCTGTGGATAGACAATCCCTCGTACGATGATCTTGACGCCTTGCGGGACCGGCTCGCGGAAGCGGTCCGGGAATACGCCGCGCAGTACGATACCTACGTCGATCGCCACGCCGGAGAGATGGCCGCGGGACTTCGGCGGTTCGATCCCTTGCCCCGCGTCATACTCATGCCGGGGCTGGGAGCGGTATGCGCGGGTGAGGATGTACGCCAGGCGGTTATCGCGCAGGACATCACGGAGCATACGCTGAAGGTCAAGTCGCGCATTGCCGCCATGGGCCGGTACGAAGGGTTGGATGAACGACACGTGTTCGACATGGAGTATTTCAGTCTCCAGCATGCGAAGCTCGCGCGCGAGGACGAACAGCCGCTGCGTGGAACAGTTGCGTTCGTAACCGGGGCCGCCGGCGCCATCGGGTCGGCAATCTGCGAGGAACTCCTCGCCGCCGGTTGCCATGTCGCGGCCACGGACCTGCCGGGCCGACGCCTGGAAGACCTCGAGAGGGAACTGGAAGGCGCGCACGACGGGCGTATCAAGGGCGTTCCCGTTGATGTAACGAGTCCGGCGTCTGTGGCGGAGGGGTTTTCGTCGGTTATCCAGGCATGGGGTGGAATAGACATCGTGATTATCAACGCGGGACTGGCCCACGTCTCCACGCTGGCGGAGATGGACCCGGCGGATTTCAAGAAGCTCGAGCAGGTCAACGTGGAAGGGACGCTCCACGTCCTTTCCGAGGCGGCGCGTTTGTTCCGGAAGCAGGGAACGGGCGGCGACGTCGTGTTGATTTCGACCAAGAACGTCTTTGCGCCGGGGGCGGGCTTCGGAGCCTACAGCGCCACCAAGGCGGGCGCGCACCAGTTGGCCAGGATCGCCGGCCTGGAGTTGGCAGGGCTCGACGTGCGGGTGAACATGGTGGCCCCGGACGCGGTCTTCGGTCACGGGAACCGCAAGTCGGGATTGTGGGCGGAAGTCGGTCCGGACAGGATGAAGGCGCGAGGATTGGACGAAAACGGGCTCGAGGAATACTACCGGAACCGCAACCTGCTGAAGGCGAGGGTTACCGCCGTGCACGCGGCGAGGGCGGTTCTCTTCTTCGTGACCCGCCAGACGCCGACCACCGGCGTCACGCTGCCCGTGGACGGCGGCCTGCCCGACGCCACGCCGCGATGAAGCGCCTCAGAATGTAATTCCAGGAACTACCGGATTCTGAACACGGTTGCCGTATCCGCGTGACGCCGGCCGTAAACCGTGAGGAAGTACATCCCGGCGGGCGTTCTCCGAACATCCCACACACCCGTTCCGTTGGTCAAACGGAGCGTGGTTATTTTCTTCCCCGCGATGTTGTATACCGAGACCCGGGTCGATCCGTTCTTTCCTCCGGGCGCGGAG
Source organism: Bacteroidota bacterium (assembly GCA_024276335.1). Lineage (GTDB taxonomy): Bacteria > Bacteroidota > Ignavibacteria > SZUA-365 > JAADGX01 > JAADGX01. The sequence goes on along the minus strand of JAJRXL010000280.1, from coordinate 11,937 downwards.
TAGGATACGTGCACGAAGTCCGTCGCGGCGCTCGGCCATGCCGTGAGGTTGTTTCGCGGGCTCGTTGGCGGCGTGTTGAAGCCCGTGGTTCCTTGGTAGGAGAAGCACCCGATGTCCGCGCGACTGCCGTCTGGGTCATTGTACATCGGGTCCGGGTCGCCGGTGTCGATGCAGGGCGAGGAGGCCTGGAGGTGGAAATCCCCGTTGCCGGGATCGACGAACACCGGGTCGGCCTCGATGGCGTGCTGTCCTCCCGTGCCCGGCGGGCCGTTGTATCCCTGGTTGCCGAAGGTGCAATTGTAGTCGATCCCCCGGCTTCCGTCCTTGAATATCCCGACCGTGTACCCGACGATGATATTGTTCACCACGGGATCGGCGTTCGACGTGGCGTAGATGCCGCGTCCTCCCGCGCCTTCGGGAGCGATAATGGTGTTGTTGTACACCCGCACCGTCGCTCCCTGCTCGACCGAAATGCCGGTTGCGGCGTTTTCCGTGACCAGGTTATGGTGGATCACGGTAGTTCCGCCGCCGAGGATGATACCAGCCGCCTGGTTCCTTGACAGGCGGTTGCGGACGACGGACACTTCCGAGGCGCTCCCGTCCACGCGGACGCCCGAAAGCTTGTTCTCCGAAATAGTGTTGTCCACGATCCGTGCCTTGCCGCCGTCGATTACGCCGATCCCGACGCCGTCAGTGCCGGAAACGGTGTTTCCCTCGATGTCGGCGTTGCCGCCGCGCACCCCGATGCCGCCTCCCTTGTACTGCGAGGCCGGTGAGATGAAAACGGAGTTGTTCTCGATCGTGGAAACGGAGTGGTCGGACACGGCGATCTGGAATGGTTGGTTGTCGTACGATTTGTTTCCCCGGATAATTGTCAAGGCATGGTTGCGGGTCATGATACCGCCGTTGGGGTTGTTATAGACAATGTTGCCCTCGACGATCATCGGTCGAATGGAATCGCCTGACTGTACCAGCCAGCCGGTGGAATCGGCCCCGATGCCGACCCCGGCGCCGGGAGGCGCGTCGCCGGAAGCGTTTTTCCCGTTGTTGTAGACGACGTTGTGGCGGACGACGGGCTTGGCGCCCCTACGGGCGGAGATGCCGTTCCATCCGTTGGCGTAGGAGGTGTTTTTCTCGATCAATGGCGAGGCGCCGTTCTGTATCCCGATCCCCGTTTCGTGGTTCTCGAACACGACGTTGTCGCGGCAAACCCCCTCGGAGAAGTGGTTGAACCCGATCCCGATCCCGAAGTTCCGGTACACCTTGTTGTGGATGATGACGGGCCGGGCCGGACGGCCGTCCTTCTGGTGCGACCCGATGCCGGTCGAGCCGTTTCCGTGCACAATGCAGTTCTTGATGATTCCCGAGCGGCCGCGGTTCTGGACTGCGTGGCTGTGGCCGGGGAGATGATGATTTACCGTATCCATGCCGGTGATCGTGAACCCGTCGATGACCGAGCCGTCGGCGCAATCGACCACGGGCGGGACTTTCCCCTAGCCGTTCCGGAGCCCGTCGGAATGGATAATGGTACGGAGCGCGCGGTTCCAGTTTCCGTCGTCCCGGCCCTCGGCGACCACGGCCACCGAGTCCTTCATGACCAGGAATTCGTGGTAGGACCCGGCCCGAACGAGCACGGTATCTCCGGGACTGGAAGCGTCGATGGCTTCCTGGATGGAGGCGTACTGGTCGGGCACGATGCGTGGCTGGGCGTGGAGAGGAGAACTCGTACCGATGAGCAGCACGGCAATTACGATAGACGCGATAATTACAGGGATGAAGCGAAAGCTCGGAGTAACATTCATGAGAGTTCCACACATTGAATGATCGATAAACATTTGCTGCGTGGCGCCGGTTGGAGGAAACGGCGTCCATTGTTGATAATGTAATGAAGTGGCAGGACACAAAAAATTTTACGAAGTGGCCTGAGGCAATAGAGAAAGCGGATAAGTCGATGATTGGGCAATTCTAAATGCTGAATGTCGGATACTGAATGAATAATCCGAATTAACGAATATTCGAAGGGCGTATTGCCCATGGTTGATTAGAAAATTCTCTCGTGATGTATTACTTTAAAGCAATGATTGTTCACACGTATATGATACCGTACGCAGGTACGAGATATAATCAAGGATGAAATTGACGCAACAGAAATATCGCGAGATTCTCAGAGATCTGTCCTTATCATTAGGTATTGTTACGCTGCTACGCCTCGCGGCGTCGTGGTACGGAGGCACACAATTCTGGGGATTGGATTACATTCAGTACTTCGACATCCCATACTTGCCTGGGTTCACTATACTACCATTTCTGTTCCTGGTACCAGGTATCAGAAAGGCTACGACGCATTTCTTGATGAATACCGTAGCAAAGAACAGTACTTATTTCTTGCTATTGGCGACAACTGTGCTTGTCTTGTTCGTTTCTTTCAGGATGGAAACCTTTTTCTACGGTGATGGGGGATTGCTCCCACCTCAGATATACAAGCTTGGACTGGACCAACATGCCGACAAGAGTCTGCTGCTGAACTTGAAATCCTCTCCATTACCAGGTGTATACCTGGTGGCTCTTGTTTACGCCATTCCATATCTATACAAATTTCTGGGCATCGGCGCGCCTGTTTCGGCAATATATCCGTTCATTTATTTCTCGGTTTCCGCTTTTCTCATCGCTGTGTTTTTCCTGCTGACCGTCAAGGAGCGTCGGGAGCGCATTGTCTATTTCATTACTCTCCTGTCATCCGCCGGAGCGTTGCTGTTTTTCGGGTCGTGGAATACTACGTCTTCGCTTTTGTTGCAATATTCATCTACCTTGTCATTGTAAAACAGTACATCTTTGGCAGAATTGAGTTTAAATACGTTCTCTTTTCATATATTTTCTGCCTCGTCTCACATTACTACTCGCTTGCATTGTTGCCTTCGCTGCTGTTTATCGTTGTAGTAAAATATAGGCGTGGATTGGAGAAGAACATTTCAATCAGACACGTTCTTGCAGTACTGTCAGCATCGTTGATTATCGGTTTGATCGTTTACTTCGTTTCGGGTTTGTACGAGATAGATAACAGAGTCGTTATCCCTTTCGAAAGCGTGGCAAACCGGTCAGGAGTGCATCGATACACGTTGCTTTCCATCAGCCACATCAATGATTTATTCAATGTAATTGTTTTGCTTGCACCCCTTCAGCTCCTCATAGCGATTCTGCTTGTTTTCAAAGAGAAAAGCAAAGCGCTTAACAAGAAACTCGCTATCTTTTATCTGATCGTCATTTTTTACTTTTTGGTATTCCTTGTTCTCTCGAACACCTCGCTTACCTTGGCGCGCGACTGGGATATTGCGGCGCCGGTCGGATTGATGTTCGCCATGCTTTTGGCTGAAATGTTAATGGAAAAGAAAATGTACCGGGAAGCTTTGCTGATTTCCATAGTACAGATAGCATTCTTGATACCGTGGTTTGCGGTCAACATAAACGCGGGGAAATCAGCAAAGAGGTTTGAAAATGTTGTTGAATACGGTAACGGTATAATCTACCCGGATTACATGCTGAGTGGATACGAAGCACTCAGGAAGTACTACGAGCACAATAATCAGAGTATGAAGGAACTCCAGGTTCTGAAAAAGATGGTTGATCTGCTAGACTATCCACAGCACTACAGGTTGTTCATCAATCGGAATGAAAGAATCAGTGTTTTAGATAATGACCGATACACTCAGAACCAGATATGGATAATCAAATCCCTGGTAAAAAAACGAAATGCCCTGAAGCTGAAATCTGTGCCTGTAGATTACAGCATAAGCATGAACCAGGTCGATTCATTGCTGGAAGCCGTGTCCTTGAATTCGTATAAGAATAATGTGCTCGATCGGATCCTGGCTGCTCTAAATAAAGATGAACGCGATCTTATACGCAATAGAAATTCGCTGGTAGGAGTCAGAGCATTCGAAGAAGGAAAGCTTGAGCTCGCCGCCGAGGCTTTTGCCAGGTGCCTTGAAGCGGAGTTTCACGATCCGAAAATCTACGTGCTGTATGGAAGCACGTTGGAAAGGCTTCGTGAGCTTGATAAGGCGGAGAAAATTCTTCTTAGCGGAATTAATCGATTTCCCGACAATCCGGAAGTGAAGATTGCACTTGCATTTATTTATATCAGGAATAGAGTAAAAAAGGAAGAGGTGCGTAATCTCCTCATGCAAGCTGAAGATGATGCCTTTGATGATCAACAGAAGGCGTTAATCCGGGAATTAAAAAAACATCTCTGAAATTTATGAAAACAATTTTTTTCATGAACGGCACAATCGCTCGCCCGGCACAATCTTTGAGCCTCAGCTTCGTTTGGACGAAGTCATGCGTGAAGGTCGGCGGTGTCGCTGCGGCCTTGATTTTCCTGCCGTAATTATGATGCCGGGTGATGCCAAGTAAGGCAGCTTTGCGCTATCGCCTTGCGCCGTACAAAATTTGGCACATCGCATACTACGTGAAGTCTCGAAAGGTGCATGTACTTTTTAGCCGGCAATAAAGTTCTTTGATTGACTATTCAGGTGATTCTTTCTTTTGTAACTGAAAAACGGCTATCAGACACGTGCCGCTTGCTGCTGCGGTGAGCATGCCGATGATCACAGCAGCCTGGGAATCGAAAGAAAATCCTGTGATCTCGCTCAGCCCACACACCGCGAAGAGACTTGCGCCCAAGCTGCCAACGACACTCAGAGGAACCAACAACCACGGTTTTTTCCACATTGCGATTCCTTGTGATCATGTGGATAATGGCTGACGTTTGTGCTATGGGGTAATTACCACAATTTCTCGGCTCTGGCGCCTGCAAAAAACGGGAAAAGACGAAGTAAAATATTTCGACGTTGGAACGTTCCAACGTTTACCCACCTCGCTCCTAAAAGCTGACACCCAAAATCTAATGCCCCTCGCCTCTCACCACCACGGTGATTTCATTCGGCAGGCACGTGATGCGCTGGCCGGGAGTGATGATGGGGGGATGGGCGACGCAAATCTTGTGACGACACGCGGCCTCGGTAATGGAAAATTTCCCGTGCTCGATTTTCATGCTCAGGGGACCCAGGGTTCCCTCGACTTCAAAGCTGGCTGACTCGTGAAGGGGCGCCCGTCGCGCGACCGTGTCGCGGTGGTATATCTCGATCGCATTGCTCATGGGAGGCGTAAAGTTCGCGTACCGCACCAGTGTCGGATCGTAATGTATCCGCCGCAGGTCCAGTTCTTCTTCCATCGTTCGAAGGGAGGCGAAGAAGAGGGATATGCCGTCGCGATGATCACGGAGCCGGTCATTTTCGAACAGCAGGATGCCGCCCGGGTAATCCCCCGGCAAGACGCTCTGCCGCAGCCTCAGCATGTGTTCGCCAAAGAATTCCCGCACGTTCTCGTTGATGAATTCCTCCGCCTTTTCGGGTGCGTCGGTGAGGATGGTGAGGTCGATGAGCCGCAATTGTTTCGTCGGGCGAATGGATTCCGGTGTCTTTTGTCGGAAAAGATCCCCGATATTAAAAAAGCCTGACTTGAAAAATTGTCTTCGATTCATCGCGTACCGTGGTATCTGGAACATGGGGAGGCGGCTCCTCACCCCCGGTAAAAATAGCCATATTATTGTATCTTAATAGAGGAAAAAAGCTTCTCATCCCGGCGCGGAGACTCTTCCGCCGGGCATACCGCAGCAGAAAGAAAACAACGACATGCCACGAGGGTTTACCATGATACGAATGTTACGCATTCCCATCCCTGTCATACTACGTCCGGCGCGTGCTTTGCCGACGCTGTTCCTCGTTTTTATCCTCCTCGCAGGAGCGAGCCATGCGCAGCAGGCGCCGATGGTTGTTGACGCCGCTTCGCTCTGGAGCGCCGTTTCCGGTGAAACCATTACTTCAAACACGGGAGAGCGAGTTTTCCGTGTAAATACGAGGGCACTGACGCGGCTCCGGGATGCTTCGGAACTCGTGCTGGAGAATCTCGCCCTGCCCTTCGGCCAAAGCGTTTCGCTCCGCCTGCTGCGCTTCACCGTCTTCAACGACGCGTCGATCGTGGTGACCGGTACTGGTCATGGAGATATCCGCAGGCCGCTGCCGGACGTCGCGCTCTACAGGGGCGCGGTGGAAGGGCGCGATGATTCATGGGCTTACCTGGCCGTGGATCGAGACGGTCTCAGCGGTACGGTGCGCGTCGCGGGCAGGGAGTTCTCACTGGACATGCGGCGGGCTGGGGAGGACACGCGCTTGCTGGCCATCAGGGAAGTGATACCCGGCTCGCAACCGACGTTCTGCGGCATCACGGACCTGGACGAGCTTATAGCCGAATCGCCTTCGCCGAACCTTTTGTCCAAGGACATGCCCGGCACACTCGTCGATACGCTCCTCGCCAAGGTGGCCATCGATGCCGACTACGAGCTCTTGCAGCATTTCGGTAGCGTGGAAGCGGCGGAGAACTACATCACCGCCCGCTTCGGGGAAGTTTCCGCCATCTATGAACGGGACATTGCCATCAAGCTCGAGATGTCGTACCTGCGAATCTGGGACACGGTGAACGATCCGTACAACGCCACCAGCTTGAGAGCCGGGCTCAGCCAGCTCAAGAGTTACTGGTCGCAGAACATGGACAGCGTGGAACGAACCCTGGCAGTGCTGCTTTCCCGACACGCCCTCGAGGGATTCAGCGACGCGGTGACGGCGGGGCTGGCATCGCTGGACGCCTTGTGCAGCACGACGAGGGGTTACGCGTTCCAGCGCCTGTCCAAGAATAATAACTTCACCAAGGGCAACACCGGCGTCATGGCCCACGAGATCGGACACGTGTTCGGTGCACGGCACACGCATTCCTGTTGGTGGAATCCGCCCATCGATTCCTGCGCCAAGGCGGAGGACGGTAACTGCTTTACCGGCACCAAGCAGATCAACGGCGAAATCATGAGTTACTGCAATAAGAAGACCAACGAGTTCCGGGACCGCGTGTCCGCGTGGATACGCTCGCGGGCGGAAGCTGCGCGGTGCATCACCATCACGAGCAGCATACGCAGCCTCGTCCTCACCACTCCTTCGGGAGGTGAATCCCTCTGCCAGGGTGGGGCGTTGGACATCACCTGGACCAGCACCGGCGTGGGTTACATCACGGTCGATCTCTCGGACGATAACGGGCAGACTTATACAACCACGCTGGCAGATGAGGTGCCCGCCACGACACGAAGCTGGACCTGGCACGTGCCCCCCGACTTTCCGCCCGGAACGACCTACCGTATTCGTATCTCCGATTCACGGGTGGGAACGCCCATTGCCGAGATGAACGGTTCTTTTGAAATCAAGGTGGGAACGAAGATCACGAAGCAGCCGGTGGATCGCGTGCGGTGCGAAAACGAAGGAGTGGAATTCGACGTGGCGGGTACCGGCGCAGGCACCATAACGTACCAATGGTATTTCAACAACACGCCTATCGACGGCGCCACCGCGGGCAAATTCAAGATCGACGTTGTGACCAAGGCGGATTCCGGCAATTATTTCTGTATCGTCAAGGGAGAATGCGGGGAACAAAAATCGAACATCGTAACGCTCCGCGTCCTGCGGAAGCCGGTCATCGCCAAACAGCCCGAAAACGCGGTGGGTTGCGGGGGCAAGCAGGTCGTGCTCCACATCGAGGTCGAAGGGGACGAGCTGCGCTTCCGGTGGTGGAAAGTAAGCAATCTTGTTCAGGACGGACCCATGGCCGACCTCGTGATCCCTGCCTACGACAACAACTGGGCAGGGGCGTATTTCTGCGAGGTCGTTTCCCCCTGTGGTAACGTCATGAGCAAGGTTGCGTTCATCAATACGGGTTCACCCGCGATTTCCGTCGATCAACCCGCGGCAGGTGAGTCCTACGTGCGAGGCGACAGCATCACCATCACCTGGACGGCGACATGCGTGGACAACGTGAGGCTGGAGTTCTCGTCCGACGGTGGGAATACCTGGACGGCCATCGTTCTCTCCGTGCGCGCCGCCGCGGGGCGTTACACCTGGAAACTGCCCGACGTGCAGACGGACAAGGCCCGCGTGCGCGTGGTCAGCACGGCCAATTCCTCGGTGCTGGCGGAGTCCGGCAATTTCTCCATCACCGGGCCGCCCTCGCTCACGATTTCCACCACCACGGTGGACTTCGGAAACGTTGGCGTTGGCAGGTCGAAGCGGATGAAAGTCGTCCTGCAGAATACGGGATCAGGCCGCCTGAAGGTTTTCTCGACCGCCGTGAGCGGCGCGGATGATTCCATGTTTACGGTGCTTAACGGCGCGCCCTTCGAGGTGGATGCGGGAGCGGCGTATGATCTCGAGGTCGATTTCAAGCCGACTGCGCCGGGTCCCCGTTCGGCTATCCTCGAAATACGGCACAACGCCGATGGCAGTCCCTCCACGATCCGTTTGCAGGGAAACGCGGTGGTGGTAAACGTACGGACAGGATCTGTTCCCCACGCCTTCCGCCTGTACCAGAATTACCCGAATCCCTTCGGCGCCGACGCGCCCGGGCGGGCGGAGGTTACGCACATTGCGTTCGAAATTCCCGAGCGGCAAAACGTTCGGCTCGACGTGTACGACGTGCTTGGGAAGCGCGTATGGACTCGCGCTCTGGGAATGCTTGCCGCGGGCAGGCACGGGGTTCGCCTGCACGCCGAGTCGTTCGCGAGAGGAACGTACATCTATCGTGTTACGGCCGGAAAAAACGCGCTTGCAAGGGTCATGCACGTCCTCAATTGATGCCGACTGCGCGAGCGTATCGTCCTGGAAAAACGCGGGTGGAGCGATCATTTCGCGCCTGTTCCCGAATTGACCAAAAGTTGTATTTTATCGCATGGTGAATTCTGCCTCGAAACACATGCTCCGGCGACTGTCACGGTATAAGCTTGAAGGGCTGTCCTTGTTGCTCCTGATTATCGTCGCGGGAAGCACGTATGCGTTATGGGTTGGTCCGGGTAAAAACCTTGTTCCGGCAGCGGGGTCGACGCGAGATACGGTCGCCGCTGGTCCCAGCTTGTTTGCGCACCCGGAATCCAGGGGGTTGATCGAGTACACGGGCACGGTGAAGCCGGGGACGTCGTTCCAGGGCGCATTGCTGTCCGCGGGAATGAGCCCGGCTTTGGCAGACACGATCCAACGTTACCTCGGGGGGGCAGATTTCAATTTCAGGAAATGCCTGCCGGGCCAGCGGTTCGTGGCGCAGGTGGATTCGCAGGAAAACCTGCGGGTTTTTTGTTATCGGATGAATAACTTGAGCAGTTGGTGGATCAGGCGGGATTCCTCCTCGGCCCTGGTGGTGGAGTATTATTCGGCCCCGGTCCGACGCGAGTTGGTATCGGTGGAAGGCGAGGTCGCGCAGTCCGTGTATCACACCATGTTGAAAATGGGCGAGACATCGGAGCTGCTGGCGGAGTTCGTGGACGTGCTCGGCTACGATATTGATTTCATATTCGATCCCCGAATCGGGGATACTTTCCGGGTGTTGGTGGAAAAGAAATTCCTCGACGGCGAACACGTCGGTTACGGACGCATCGTGGCCGCCGAGTACAAGGGCAGTGTGACCGGAGACGTGGTGGGCTACTACTTTTCCGACAGCACGGCCGGCGTGAAAGGCTGGTTCGCCCCCGATGGGAGCAACCTGCAGAAATTTTTCATGCGCTCGCCGCTCAGTATCCTGCGCGTCACGAGCACGTTCGGGATGCGTGTCCACCCGATTTCCGGAAAGCGAAAGATGCATACCGGCACCGACTACGCCGCACCGGCAGGCACACCGGTCTGGGCCGTCGGCTCGGGCAAGGTGGTATACGCGGGCCGCCGCGGCGGGTATGGAAAACTGGTGGAAATACAGCACCCCGGCGGCGTCCGTACCCGTTACGGGCATCTGTCCCGCATCCTCGTGCGCCGGGGTCAAACCGTGCGACAGCACCAGACCATCGGCAGGGTGGGAAGCACGGGGTATGCAACGGGGGCCCACCTGCACTTCGAATTCCTCGTCAACGGCAGCCAACGCGCTCCGCGGAAAGTGAAAAACCCTTCCCTGAAAAGCCTTCCCTCGAACCTCATGGACGCGTTCAGAACATCCATGGCGCGCGCGGACAGCCTCTGGCAGAGCGCTCCGAGGATTACCACGCCTTCCGCGACAGGCGGAACGGCCGCTTCCATTCAATAAACGATCATCCGGCGGTGGCGTGCTCGACCGCTTCGTCGCGGCTTACTTTGCTGTGGTGGAATCCTATGGGCTTGTCCGTTGCTCCGCGTGTCGTTGAAGAGCACAGGCCAGGTTCTGTCGACGGATGACGAAGTCGGGAGCGGACGTCGAACCACGAATGAGATATGGTGACGCGGTGAACGACGTCGAACCACGTGGGAGGATCAGGCCGGGGGATTCTTGAGCAGGGCCTGGAGCTGCCGGGCGAGATTCACGTGGCCGTTTTCCTTGAGAATGCGGTATTCCCTCGCAGCGGCGGCTTTGTTGCCGAGATTGATGTAGGCAATGGCGAGGTTGAAATGGGCCTCGGCGTAGCCGGGTTTAAAACGCAGGGCCTGGCGGTACGCGTTGATGGCATCCTCGAACTTGCCCAGCTCGGCCAGGGCGACACCCATGTTGTGGTGCGCGTCCGCGTAATCGGGCTTGATGCGCAGGATGGTTTTGTAGGCATTGATTTCATCCTCGTATCGACCGAGTTGCCCGTAGAGGACGCCGAGGTTGAAATACGCCTCCACGAAATCCGGCTTGAGTGAAATCGCGGTTCGGTACGCTTCGATTTCCTTATCGTGCTGTCCCAGGTGCCCCAGCGCTTCGCCGAGGTTGTTGTACGCTTCCGGGTATTCCGGTTTCAGGTGAATGGCGTTCCTGTAGGCCTTGATGGCGTTCTGGTACTGTCCCATCTGGGTTAATGCAACGCCGAGGTTATTGTACGACTCGGGATGACGGGGATTGAGACGGAGTGCGTGCCGGAATGCCTCTACTGCCTTGCCGTAATTCCCCAGCCGGCTGTAGGCCACGCCGATGTTGTAATGAGGCTGGGCGTACCGGGGGTCGAGTTCGGCGGCTTGCTGGTAGCATTTGATGGCTTCCCGGTACTTCCCGAACCGGAAGAACACCAGGCCGAGGTGGTTTTGTGCTTCCGCGTAGTCCTGCTTCAAGCGCAGAGCGTTGTGAAAGGCCGTCCATGCTTCTTTCCACCGATTCAGCTTTCCGTAGGCGATTCCAAGGTTGAAATGTCCTTCCGCGAAGTCCGGATCGAGGCGGACGGTTTTCTGGAACGCGTCGAGGGCGTCCACCCAGCGGTTGATTTTCCCGTAGAGCAGGCCCGCGCTGTACTGTGCTTCGAGGTAATTCGGTTTCAACTCCAGCGCCTTCCGGTAGGCGTCGATTGCCTCCCGGTGCTTTTCCAGGCGACTCAAGACCAGTCCCAATCCGGCAAAGAATTTCGGCCTGTTCGATCCGTACCGAACCGCGTTTTCGTAGGCGGCGCGGGCCTCTTCGAGTTTGCCCAGCTTGGTGTATGCGAGACCGAGATTGGCGTACGCATCGGCGTAATCGGGTTTCAACTTTACCGCCCGGCGGTAGGATTTGATGGCGTCGTCGTACTTGCACAGGCGGTGGAAGGCGACCCCGAGGTTATTGTGGGCGTACGCATAATCGGGGCGAATCTCGATGGCCTGTTCGAACGTCTTCATGGATTCGCGATACCGGCCGAGCTTGATGTAGATTAATCCGAGGTTGCAGTAAGCTTCGACAAAATCCGGTCTCAGTTTGACAGCCTGCTGGTAGCTGGTAATGGCGGATTGGTATTCGCCCAGGTCGTCGTACGCGTTGCCGAGGTTGTTGTACATGGCCGGATCGGTGGCGTTGAGTTCGACCAGCTTGTCGAATGTTTGAAGCGCCTCGTTCAGCTTTCCCGACCGGGCCAGCGTTTTGCCGAGTTCGATGCGAGCGGGAATGTGT